>CAYRBM010000028.1:0-41054 GCA_964422425.1 uncultured Odoribacter sp. | reverse complement strand
CCAAAAAACTCGATATTCCTTTCCATATCGTTGATTTAAGCAAGGATTACAAGCAGCGTGTGGTCGATTACATGTTTGCCGAATACAGCAAGGGCCGTACTCCCAATCCGGATGTGCTGTGTAACCGCGAAATCAAATTTGACATTTTTCTGGAAGAATGCCTGAAGTATGATGCCGACTATGTGGCAACGGGGCATTACTGCCGTAAATCGGAGTTCGAAAAGGATGGAGCAATGATTTACCAGTTGCTGGCCGGAAAAGATGCCAACAAAGATCAGAGTTATTTTCTGTGTCAGCTAAGCCAGTACCAGTTGTCGAAGGCCATGTTTCCGGTGGGCGACCTGGAGAAGCCCGAAGTTCGCGAGATTGCCCGCAAAGCTAACCTGCCAACCGCCGAGCGGAAAGACTCACAGGGAATTTGCTTTGTCGGGAAAGTGGATTTGCCAACTTTCCTTCAGCAGCAACTGGAACCCAAAAGCGGTAATGTGATCGAGATTCCGGCCGAATTTATGGCCAAAAAGAAGGCTATTGAAAAGACTGAAGACAACTTCAGAAAGCTTTGTTCGGCGTTCCCCTATAAACCCTGGAACGGGCAGGTCATCGGAGAACACAAGGGGGCGCATTTTTACACCATTGGTCAGCGCAAAGGACTCAATATTGGCGGGCACGAAGATCCGCTTTTCGTGTTGGGAACCGATGTGGCGCGAAATATTCTGTACGTGGGCGAGAGGGTTGATCATCCCGGATTATTCCGTCCGGGCCTTTTTATCCGGAACGATGAAATTCACTGGATCAGGACCGATTTAAAAATGGAGTTGGGCGAAGAACGGCGTTACGATGTTCGTATCAGGTATCGTCAGCCGCTGGAGAAAGCAACGATGTACAGGCGCGAGGATGGCTTGTATCTTCTCTTTGATGAAGAGCAGCGGGGAATTACCTCCGGACAATTTGCGGCCTGGTACGATGGCGATGAGTTAATCGGCTCGGGAGTTATTGCCTAGATTTTATATTTTTCGTTCGCGGCTGGCCTTCTGGTCCCAGCTTTCGCGGTCGAATGTTTCGTTTATGCTGTAGTCGATACGGTCGTCCAGAAAATGATCTTTCAGGATGTTGAGCGCCCTAAAATTGATAATTGTTTGTTCGGCTTTCCGGTAACTTAAATGCGATATCCTAGCAAATTTACTTACTGAAATCTTTTCGTTCGCACTCAGGTAATCGAGCAAAATTTTTTCACTTTCCGAATAACTGATCAGGATTCCGTCGGGACTTTTTTGTCGCTTCCAAACTTCGATCATGATTTTACTGGCTAACCGGTTTTCGTCGTTTTTCCGGAAATAGGCCCACCATTTACCTTCGTCGTCGCGGGCATAGTGCGGTTTTTCATGGCTTGGCTCAACAATAACTTCGAGCACTGTTTTGCCCTCGACGGAGTGCTGCCTGGTAGAGAAAAATATTTCGGGCTTTGAATAAATTTTTGCAGCCGATTCAACCATGTAATATTCCTCGTCGGAGCGGACTCCGGTAATGCGGCCATTGTCTTTCACCCCAATCAGCAGCCTTCCGCCGTCGGTGTTGGCAAAGGCTACCAGCGACCGGGCTATTTTTCGCGAGTCGCTGATGCAGTATTTAAAATCCTGCGTCTGATGTTCTCCCTGAAGGATGAGTTTTTGTATATAATTGCTCACGGCTTAATAAGTTCCAAATTTCAAATTTCAAGTTTCAAGTTTCAAGTTGCCAGTCGCTGGCAGCTGGCAGCTTGTTGCTGGCTTTTACACCTCAATTCCAAACAATATTCTGACCAAATAACCTAATCCAAATGAGATCAGGCCTACCACTGTACTTAACGCTACCATCTCCACAAACCTTTTTCTGAAAGGCTGGTCGTTGGCTACCGAAAGATAATAAGTAAACAGAAACACAACAAAGATTGAATTGAACAAGGCAACCAGCAATGCGATAAACGGAGAGGTGAAAATGAGGTAGGGAGCCACCAGGAAAATTACGGCGATTACATAGGCAATCCCGGTAAAAATGGCTGATTTGAGCGCCAGATCAACCTTCCCTTCCGCCTTATTTGACAGATACTCGGACGACGACATAGAAAGAGCTCCGGCAATTCCGGTAATGATTCCGGCCAGAGCAACCAACCGTGTATTTTGCAGCGCAAAAGTTAAGCCTGCCAATGTGCCCAGAATTTCGACCAGCGCATCATTAAGCCCAAGCACAATTGAACCCATGTATTTCAAATGGTCTTCCTCAATTAAGCCCAGTAACTCATTTTCGTGCTGATTCTCGTCGTCAGAAACACTTAGCGCTTCAGGAACTTCAGCGGCAATCAGGCCGTAGTTTATCTGCGCTTTTTCTTCACCTTTCTCCATCAGCTTTAAGCCAAAAGTGAGCCCGAAAATTTTGGAGATCCAGTAGTATTTCCGAACCTCCCAGAAGTTAGGCGAAACCTCTTTGTTGGTGCGGGCTGCCCACATTTTATAATGCTTCAGCTCGTCGTTGGCAATCTGATTTAAGACCTTCTTGTTTTCCGGATCTTTAGTTTGTTCGGCCAAACGGGTGTAAATGTGGTATTCTGTTATTTCTTCGCGCTGAGCTTGAATTAATTGCTGACGAACTTCGGGCGAAAGCGGTTTTTTGAGCATGATCGTTTGCTGATTGAAGGATTGATTTACTGAAGGACTGGTCTTCGATAGGCTCAGACACCAACATTTTTACTTTTGCATTCTGCCTTTTACCTTTTTACTTATTTTCACTTCATCCACTCGTACATCTGGTAATGTTCGGCAGTCATTCCCAAATGCTCATAAACGCCGTGAGCCGAGGTGTTGGTTTTGTCGGCATAAAGCCTTATTCCCCTGAGGTTTGGATTGTCGGCTACCAGCTCCTGAACATGCCGGTAAAGACGGCTGAATACTTTTTTCTTTCTGAACTCCGGCATAACATATACTGACTGGATCCAAAGTACGGTACCATTTCTCCAATCGCTCCACTCAAAGGTGGTGAGCAATGAACCAACGACTTTCCCATCGGTTTCGGCCACGTAATAAGTTCCTTTCGACGAATCGGCAAACACGGCAGCAACACCTTTGATTACCGTTGGTTCGTCGAGCTGAAGCTGCTCGGTTTCCCAGGCCATGGCTAACTGGAATTCAACAATACTGGCCGAATCGGCCTCCTTCGCTTTTCTGATAATCATCGTCATGCTCCAAATTTTGATCTGCTAAAATAAGAATACTTCCTTGAAATTCTATGCTGCAAACTGTTCCGGCTTAAAACCTGAAATTTTACCCATTGTTCATTTCGAGGCATAGTTTTTCTTAATTTTCACGGCATTTTTCAACAGGTTTCATCGATGTTAAAAATTATAGTTGCTTCTCAAAATCCGGTAAAGCTTGCTGCTGTTAAGGAAGCTTTTACTTCAGTGTCCGTGCATGAGTTTGAAGTTTTTGGTGTGTCGGTAAACAGTGGGGTGGGGGATCAGCCCATGTCGGACCACGAAACACTGACCGGCGCCCGAAACCGGGTCCACCTGGCTAAAATGGAATATCCCGGGGCCGATTTCTATGTCGGTCTTGAAGGTGGAGTGGAAGAAACCGCTTTAGGGTTGCTGGCTTTTGCCTGGATGGTTATCAGTGACGGTAAAAAAATAGGGCAGGCGCGCACCGCAAGTTTTTTGCTTCCGCCTAAAGTGGCCGAGCTGGTGCACGGGGGAATGGAGCTGGGTGATGCCGACGATGTGGTTTTCTCGAAATCAAATTCGAAACAGCAGAATGGTGCAGTTGGATTGCTGACCAACGATGTTATTACCCGGAAATCGCTTTATCTGCCCGCAGTACAAATGGCTTTTATCCCTTTCCTGAATCCGGATTTGTATCCCTGAAAATTGTTACGGATTGTGATAGATTGATGATCGGTTGCCCTGGGTGCATCCGATCAATAAAACCCAATGATCAGGTTATATGAAAATTGAATATTGATTATTCGATCCTGGAAATTCTTTTATTCCCTGTCTGCTTATTTCGTTGTTGGCATGTTGTGTTGTTTCCCGTAGTTTTCGCAAGCCACATCGTTGGGTTCCCACAGTTCAATCTTGTTGCCTTCAATGTCGATAATGTGAACAAATTTGCCAAGCTCGTCGGTGACGATTGAGTCGGCAATGGTTACACCGCTCTTTCTTAATTCTTTAACCAGTGAAGCTAAATCCTCCACCCGGTAATTGATCATGAATTCCTTATCGAAGTATTTGGTCTTTTCAGAAAACGGACTCCACTGTGTAAATCCTTTTTTCGTGCTGTCCAAAGCCTGTTTCCACTCGAAAACGGCTCCATATGGGTTGGTCTTCAGCCCCAGGTGGGTTTGATACCATTCTTTTACTTTTCCGGGATCTTTGCATTTGAAGAAAATGCCGCCTATGCCTGTGACCTTTCTCTCGCTGGCGCTGCCGGAAAATTTTCCGGCAACCAGGTTGTTGAACGCGAACCCCAAACCAAACGATGCGATCAATGCCAATGAAATGAGGATTCCTTTCTGCATGTTATTTCGTGTTTGTTATTTTTCTTTTAATCCTTCCTGAATCAATTCCTGTAAAACGACCAGGTCAATGTCTTCAAGTTTGTTGATATACAGGCACCCTACCCCGGTTTTGTGTTTTCCCAGTTTTTCAAGTTTTGAAGCATACTTGTTCATATCCAGAACAAGATGTATGGAAAGATTGGCCTTGCGGGGAGAGAATCCAATGTGAAACCAATCCACCTCCCTGCTTGTTTTTGGGCTTTTGTACCGCTTTGTTCCAAAGCCAATCAGCGAGGCACCCCACATTTTGGGCTCTTCGCCGCTTGCTTTTTTCATCATTTCAATAATCCTGAAACTGTCCATGCGCTGTTGTTCATCCTTCAGACTGTTGATGAAGTCTTCCACGCTGGCTTCGTTTTGTTTCGTTTTAATATTGGTTGGCTTGCCCATTATAAACTGCTTTTTGAATTATTTGCTGAAGATAACTCTTTTGCCAGTTCGTTGTGATGGTTTGGTAAGGATTCCTGGTTAGGGGGTGGATATTGATTACAGCGTATTCGTTGTTGGATATTTCTTTTCAAACCACAAATGGAAAAGAAGTTGCGCAAAGCTTCTGGTACCGGTATTTAACCGTATCCCGCAACCCGCAACGTTTTTCTATTGCTCCGTCAATTCTTCCCAGTATTCCACTGCGCGGCGTGTGTGAGGAATGACAATGGTGCCGCCCACCAGGTTTGCCACCGAGAAAATTTCGAATATTTCATCAGTAGTCACGCCCATTTCGTAGCATTTGCCGAGATGGTATTTGATGCAGTCGTCGCAACGCAGCACCATTGACGAAACCAGTCCGAGCATTTCCTTGGTTTTGGCACTCAATGCACCGTCCTGATAGGTCAGCGTGTCGATGCTGTAAATGCGTTTCATCACTTTGTTATCAGCCGCCAGAATTTTCTCGTTCATTCGAGCCCGGTAATCGTTAAAATCGTTGATTAGTTTTCCCATTGCGTTAAAATTTAAAGTTCCAAATTTCAGGTTTCAAGTTCCAAAAGTCATTCAGTGGTCATTAGTAGTCATTGGTTGTTGCGTTCCGGATTACAACTAATGACGTGAAACGAATGACCATTAATGATTATTTGCTACTACTGCGACTTATCACTGATCACTGTTTACAGCTTCTCCAATTAACGTAGTTTGAGTGCACCGCAAAATCTTTACATTCACGTAGTCGCCTTTTTGATGGTTTAACGCCGGAAAGACGACCACCTTGTTTTGTGATGTCCGGCCAAACAGTTCTTCCTTGCTTTTTTTGGAAGTTCCTTCGACCAAAACTTCAAACGTTTTGCCCAAATCGCGGCGGTTGCTTGCCAGCGACAGGCGATTCTGAAGCGAGATAATTTCATCAAGTCGCCTGAGTTTTATTTCTTCCGGAACATCGTCGGGCAAATGTTTGTGTGCATAGGTTCCGGGCCTTTCAGAATATTTAAACATGAAGGCCAGGTCAAAACCAACTTCCTCCATCAGCGACAAGGTTTGCTGGTGGTCTTCTTCGGTTTCGGAGCAGAATCCGCAAAAAACATCGGTGCTCAAACCACAATCCGGAATGATAGTACGAATGGCTTTTATCCGTTCAAGGTACCACTCCCGGTCGTATTTCCGGTTCATAAGCTTCAGTATCCGTGAACTGCCCGATTGCATCGGGAGATGAATATGTCTGCAAATGTTCGGGTGGTTGGCAATCGCTTTCAGCACTTTGTCCGACATGTCTTTGGGATGAGAAGTGGTAAAGCGGATTCGCACGAGTGGATCGGCAGCAGCAACCATTTCGAGGAGGTCCCAAAACCGGACAGGTTTTCGCTCGCCTTCAGGAAGCCACTTATACGAGTTAACATTTTGTCCCAGCAGTGTCACTTCCCGATATCCTTTTTGAGCCAAATCCTTCACTTCGTTTAAAATATCCTGTGGGTCGCGGCTGCGCTCGCGCCCACGGGTATAGGGCACAATACAGTAGGTGCAAAAGTTATTACAGCCGCGGGTGATGCTTACAAAACCAGAGAGTGTTTTTTCTCCGATACGTACTGGCGTGATTTTATCGTAGGTTTCGTTTTCTGACAATTCAACATTGATGGCACTGTTTCCGTGCTGAGCCTTGTCCATCAGGAAAGGGAGATCGCGATAGGCATCGGGGCCTGCAACCAAATCAACTGCTGCATGAGCCAGCAATTCGTCGCCCAAACGCTCGGCCATACAACCCAGCACGCCCACGATCAGGTTTTTATTTTTGCGCTTCAGCCCTTTAAAATAATCAAGTCGCCCCCAAATGCGTTGTTCTGCATTGTCGCGCACCGAACAGGTATTCAGGAAAATGGCATCGGCCTGATCAACCTTTTCGACTGGTTCGTAACTTCTGTCCTGAAGAATAGCTGCAACAACTTCGCTATCGGCAACGTTCATTTGGCAGCCATAAGTTTCAATGAATAATTTTTTCTTTTCCAAGGTGATATTGATTTCATTATCCCGATGACGGGGGTGCAAATTTCATTATTTTTCAGGAATAAGCAAGTGGCATGGAGCAAGGCGCAAAGCGCATGGAGCAAAGCGCTTTGGGAAAAGGAATATTTTTTCTGGACTTGTAGAAAGGAAAACACAAAATTAACATTCAGAAAAAAATCGCGCCTTAAATTACACTGAAAAGGAATTTGAAATAAGGTCAATGCTAATTAGAAATTTGATATTCAGTTGTTTGTGCTCGAATTTCAAAGAGTAAAACCGGGGCGTAAGTTGTGCCTTTGTTTATACTTGTACCATTAAAAATGTATATTTGCAAACTCTAAAACTGATTGTATGCGGTATTGGTGTAGTGTTTTTTTCATGCTTTTACTAGTTGGCCTTCAAAGTTTCGCCCAAACAGATTCACTGGGATGGAAACAGGGAGTATCAAGTCAAACGGCTAAAACAGAAGAACTGCTGCAACGTTTACAAATCAGACAAGACCCGCGAATTACGGATTTGCTGGTCAGGCATGCCCAAATCAATCAGAAGCGCAGGGGAACAGACGGATTCAGACTGGAGATTTTTTTCAGTTCCGATGTTCGGGCCCGGGAACAGGCCATGCGGGTGAGAAACGAATTTAACCTTGTTTTTCCCGACATTCCAAGTTACCTGTTGTTTCAAACTCCCAATTTCAAGGTGCGCATTGGCGATTTTCGCAACAAAAGCGAAGCCTTGAAAACCAAAGCATGGATCGCATCCAAATATCCAAATGCCTTTATTGTCAAAGACATAATCCGGTTTCCGGAATTATATCCTGAAATTATAGAACAAACCGAAGAACAATGAGCGAGTTGATTAAGCACGAGTGTGGAATTGCATTGATACGGTTACGTAAACCGCTTGAATATTACCTTGAAAAATACGGAACCTGGCAATATGGCCTGAATAAGCTGTACCTGCTGATGGAGAAGCAACACAATCGCGGGCAGGATGGAGCCGGCATTGTAAATGTGAAAATGGATCTGAAGCCTGGTCAGGAATACATTAGCAGACACCGTTCGGTTGAGCAAAATCCAATCAAAAATATTTTTGACAAAGCTGCCAAAGGAATAAAAAAGGCAGAAAAAAGTAAACCTAAGGATGCAGATTCTCAATGGATTTATGAGAACGTACCATTTTCGGGAGAAGTTTATCTGGGGCATTTGCGCTATGGGACCTTCGGGCGCAATAGCATTGAATATGTGCATCCGGTTATGCGACAAAACAACTGGAAATCGCGAACACTGGTTTTAGCCGGAAACTTTAACCTGACTAATACTGACGAGCTTTTCCGCAAGCTGATTGCACTCGGGCAGCATCCCAAAGCCTATACCGACACGGTGACCATTCTGGAGAAAGTTGGTCACTTTTTGGACGAAGAAAACCAGTTGCATTTCCGCCAGTATAAAAACGAAGGTTATTCAAACCGCGAAATATCACCGCTGATTGAAAAAAATCTGGATGTTCAGAAAGTCCTTGAAAATTCCAGCAAAGATTGGGATGGAGGCTATGCCATTGCCGGATTATTTGGGCATGGCGATGCGTTTGTAACCCGAGATCCGTGGGGAATCCGCCCTGCATTTTATTATTATGACGATGAAATTGTGGTTGTAGCCTCCGAACGTCCGGTCATTCAAACAGTAATGAATGTTAAAGCGGATACAGTGAACGAAATTAAGCCAGGCGAGGCGTTGATTATCAAAAAAGACGGATCGGTTTTCAATAAAATGATTCGTGTGCCCCATTCGCGCCGCTCATGTTCATTCGAACGCATTTATTTCTCGCGGGGTAGCGACAAGGATATTTATCAGGAGCGAAAAATGCTTGGACGGTTACTTTCTCCGGCCATCCTGAAATCGATCAATTACGACATTGAAAATACGGTTTTCTCATACATTCCAAATACCTCTGAAACGGCATTTTACGGACTAGTTCAGGGCGTTCGTCAATACTGCGTTGATTGGAAAATAAAGGAATTGCGTGAACGTAACGGAAGCATTACTAACGAAGAGATGGCAGCTGTTATTTCGGTTGAGCCGAGGGTTGAAAAATTGGCCATCAAGGACGTAAAGCTTCGCACGTTTATTGCCGACGATGCCAGCCGCGATGACCTGGTTGCCCACGTTTACGATGTTACTTACGGAATTATTCGGGAAAATACAGACACATTGGTTATTATTGACGATTCGATTGTTCGCGGAACAACCCTGAAAAAGAGTATCCTGAAAATTCTGGATCGCCTTCATCCAAAGAAAATCATCGTTGTTTCGTCGGCTCCGCAGATTCGGTACCCCGATTGTTATGGCATCGACATGGCCGTTCTTGAGAAATTTATTGCATTTAATGCCGCCATCGAATTACTGAAAGACACCAACCAGCAACAGGTAATTGATGAGGTTTACCGCAAGTGTAAGGAACAGGAAAACCTTCCGAAAGAGGAAATCGTCAACTACGTGAAAGAAATATACAAGCCGTTTAAAGCCGAGGATGTTTCGGCTAAAATTGCCGAGCTTCTGAAACCGGATGACTGCAAGGCTGAAATTGAGATTATTTATCAGACCATTGAAAACCTGCACGAAGCTTGTCCAAACGACACCGGCGACTGGTATTTCACCGGCAACTATCCAACACCAGGCGGAAACAAAGTAGTAAACACCTCGTTCATCAATTACGTGGAAGGTAAAGAAGGAAGGGCTTACTAGAGTTTTTATCGCCACTTTTTAAGAAACCAATCAAGCAATCTTTGCACCGGGCAGGAAGGACATACATCCTGCCCAATGCACTGATTTTGCAACTTCGTTAAGCCGACATGAGAAAATCTGGCCATCCAAGTATTCCACTGTTGAAAAACATGTAAATCAAGAGGAAAGCCTGAGTTGTACGACAACCGACCAATTGGTAAAATTTTAAATTTGTAGAGTTGAACCGACCAACTGACAATTTAACTGAACCACTATGTCGATTATCGGACTCGATTTAGGCGCAACCAAATCAAATGCGGCCCTGTTTTCTGCCGATGGCGAAATTCTCTCCGGAAACCGCGAGATCATAAGCCATAAAAAAGGGGCGGAAGTAGGTCAGGTAATCCTGAATCAAATCAGTAATTTTCTGGACGAAGGCAATCAATTGCATGATCCGGTCAGGGCTTTGGGCATTTCGGTGCCGGGTATTTACTATTCGCGTACCGGCCGGGTTTGGGCGCCCAACATTGCCGGATGGGACGATTATCCGCTGCTGGAAGAGCTTGAAACTGTGCTTTACAATACCCCCGTCAACATTCGAATCGACAGCGATCGCGCTTGTTACATCCTGGGCGAAGTTTGGAAAGGAAATGCCCGCGGATGCCGCAATGCCATCTTTATGGCTGTTGGAACCGGCATTGGCGCCGGAATTCTGATTGACGGACAAATCCTGCGTGGTTCAAGCGACATTGCCGGTTGTACCGGGTGGCTGGCGCTCGATCGCCCGTATCACGATAAATATACTTCCTGTGGTTGTTACGAATTTTATGCGTCAGGTCCGGGTCTGGTGCGGTTTGCACAGGAAGTAATGGCGCAGCGCAGCAACTATTCCGGCATATTTTCAGGTGAAATGGAATTTAGCGCTTTTAACCTGATCAACCAACATTCCGGAGGTGACGAAATTGCGGTGACGGTGATCGACCGGGCCATCGAATATTGGGGAATGGCTGTGGCTAATTTGGTGAGCTTGTTTAATCCTGAAAAGATTATTTTAGGCGGCGGTATTTTTGGTCCGGCTGCGCAGTTCATCGACCGAATTCGGGAGGAAGCCCGGAAATGGGCGCAACCCATTGGCTTTTGTCAGGTTACCATCGAAGTTTCGGCCATTGGGCCGATGGCAGGCTTATATGGCGCCGGATATTTGGCGATAAGGTAAATCTGCGTCATTCGTTGGTCATTAAATCGTCATTTATGGTGATTGGTGTAGATTTGCTGGTATGATATTGAAAAAGATAACCATAAAGGAATTAATTTATGTTGTTTTTTTACTCCAGAGGAGTAAAATATCAATAACCCCGGGTGCAGTAACACGGAACCCGGGGGAAACAACTGGAACGATTACTGTCCGCGCGATTGTGTTGTTTAGAGAAATAACCTCTTTTCGGACGGAACGGCTCATACTCAAGGAAGAAGGAATTCCAAATAGTTTTATGCTGGCCTGGTTTTTCGTTCAACAAATGACAACAAATGACAACCAATGACAACCAATGACAACAAAAACATAAAATATGCACAACAAAAATCTTCTTTTTCTGGCGGCTTGTGCGGCAATCATGCTGTTCGGAATTGCCTGCGTGGCTTTGGGCACCATCAATCAATATTTAACCACCACATTTTCGGTCGATAAAATATTTATCGGTTTGCTGGCATCGTTGTTTGCTGGCGGTGCACTGGCCGGCTCCGTTTCATTCGGACCCATTGTCGATCGTTTTGGGTACAAAGTGCTGATGATCGTCAGTCTGACCCTTTTATTGGTTGCATTTCAAACAATTGCCCGCACCAGCGAACTTGGCGTTATTCAAATCATGATTTTTCTGCTGGGCTTGGGCGGAGGAATCATCAACGGTGCAACCAGCGCGTTGGTGGCCGATTTGTTTGTTGAAAAGAAAGGTGCTTTTCTTAGCTTCCTCGGTGTGTTTTGGGGAGTTGGCGCGTTAAGCCTTCCACTGGCCACTTCGCTGATGCTGAAAATCAACATGGATTATCCGGCTATTTTGTCGGTTATTGGCTTTTTGGTGATCGTCCCGCTGGTGTTGTTCATTGTGCTGAAATGCCCCGCGGCCAAAAATTCAGGAGGAATACCCTACCGGAAATACGCGCAAATGCTGAAAAATCCCACCATTCTCCTGATTGGATTTTTTCTGTTTTTCCAGAGCGGTTTCGAAACGCTTTCAACCACCTGGACGCCCCGCTATTTCATGGAAATTTACCTGGCCGACACTCAAAGTGCCCTGATTTCGCTTACCGTCATGAGCATTAGTCTGACCGTTGCCCGCTTGTTTTTGGGCATGGCCATGCGGAAAGTGGAAGCCTGGAAAGTACTAATCGCAGGTATGCTGATTACCTTGAGCGGGCTGATCCTGATGAAGTTTGGCGGATCGTATTCGCTGGGACTGGTTGGAATTGCGATGCTGGGATTTGGCGCTTCAGCCTCGTTCCCGGTGATGCTGGGTTACGTGGGGACCATGTATCCTGATATTTCGGGAGCAGCATTTAGTCTGGTACTGATGATGGCGCTTACCGGAAATATGCTGCTGAATGCATTGGGCGGCGTGGTTTTCGAAACCTGGCAAGTTTCCAGTTTTACGCTGTACATGATCACCATTATACTGCTGATGCTCGCTTTGCTCTATTTAATTATCCGGAAACTGAAACAACAACATATTCTAAACAACTAAAAACTACCGAAATGCTTGCAAAAGAATGGCTGCGCAACGCGCGTGAAATCATGGACAAAATTGAGTCCACCCAAATGGAGAATATTCAGAAAGCGGCTGAAATTATGGCCAATACCATCGAAAAGGAAAGATGGGTGCATACGTTTGGCTGCGGACATGCCACCCTGCCCATCGAGGAAATGTATCCCCGGATTGGTGGTTTTGTTGGCTTTCATCCGATGTGCGAATTGCCGCTCACGTTTTTTACCAACATTATGGGCGGAATGAGCGTGCATAATTTCGTTTTTCTGGAACGGGTGGAAGGTTACGGAACCGAAATTATGAAAGGTTATACTTTTCATAAAGACGATTGCTTCTGGCTTTTTTCGCACACCGGAATTAATGCGGTAAATATCGACATTGCTCTGAAAGTAAAGGAAATGGGTAATCCACTGATTGTTTTCGGGTCGGCGGCTGAAGCCGACGGAAAAAAATCGCGCCATTCTTCCGGAAAAAACATTTTTGAAATCGCCGATGTGGTGGTCGATACCTGCGTGCCGATCCAGGATGCGTGTGTGCCGCTAAAAAATCATTTCGACAAAATCGGTCCTGTCTCCACGATGGGTTTCATTACTGCGGTTTGGATGACGGTGACTACAGTGGCCGAAATTCTGGCCGACCGGGGCGTCAAGCTTTACATTCATCCGTCGCACAATGTTCCTGGAGACACAACGGCCAAAGAACGTTTGACTGATTGCCTCGATGTTTATAAAAAGCGAATTGCCGGGGTTTAAGGTTGCTTTAGTGAGCGGGCGACTCAAAATCATCCGCTCACTAAACTTCATCAAATTTTGATGAAAATTTTGTTCTTGTACATCCAATAACACACGTACCACAAACTGGCCCAAACTGACAGACTGACTAGGATTTTGGTCATCAGTTCCCCTGTCCACGAAAACAGTGTGTTTATAAATGGTTTAAAAATGTCGGAAACAATATCTGCACCACCAACCTCAAAGAGCAGATAGATAAAAATGCAGTTCATTCCAACGATGATGAACGGTTGGGCTCCTTTCGAAAAGTTACCTTTCACATCAATCAGCCAGTACGAAAAGCACAAGGCAAGAATGGCCCAGCCGCCGCTGGCAAAAACGAACGAAGAAGTCGCAATTTTCTTGATAATCGGGGTGATTCCGGCTAAATCCAATCCAAAACCGATGAAAAGTCCGGCTACTCCGGCAATAATCAGCAGTTTAATTTTTTCGGCAACTGGTTTGTCGCTCATCAGCAATTTCCCGCACAACACTCCCCAAACCGTGTGTGCAATGGTGGGAATGGCGTTGATGGTTGCCCAAATGCTGGTTTTTGGTGTGCCTTCGATCTGGATGTTGGCCCACGCCCCCAGATTGTGGTAGGCTACCCAGGGCTGATTGAATCCTTCGAGTGGAAAAAACCGGTAGGCCAGATCGGTAATCAGCAAAACGGCCAGCGAAAAGATCAGTTGAAACGAAAAGCTTTTTCGCTGAATGAGGAAAGCCACCAAATAAGTTACCGACAACTGCGCCAGTACATTTTGAAACCTGAATCCGATTTGATCTTTACCTGCGCAATAAAGCGTCCAGCCCAGAAAAAGCAACAGTAACGAGCGCTTGATGGCATGTTTCAAAATGGTTGAATCGCTGTCGCCCTTTTTCTTTCGGTTGGCCACCGCAAACGGAATAGCCACACCGACAATAAACATGAAAAACGGCTGAATGAGGTCCCAGAAATGCAATCCGTGCCACTCGTGGTGCTCCAGTTGTTGGGCGAAAAAGTGGATGAAGCTATTGTCGATCTGGTTCAAATGGTGGTACAACCGGGTACTTTCGCCAATCAGCAGAAACATGGTCAGTCCTCGAAAAAAGTCGATGGAAGCAATTCGACCTGTCAAAGCAGGAGATTTTAGTTCAGGTTTTGCATCAGTTGTCATTGGTTTAGTTTATTTGGTCGGGTTATTGGTAAAAATCTTCCTTTTTGGTGGTTGCCACTTCGTAAAAGAATTCTCCAATTTTCTCTGTCAGCAGTTTAAAAAAACGTTCGCCTTTTTCGGCAGTAGCTTTGGCCGGATTACCGATGCCGGTGTCGTGCGTCACGCTTGTCCAGCGGCGTTCGGCCCAGCCCCATCCTTCGTGCATGGCTTTAAACCGGTATTTCTTTGCTGCCCCATCGCCGGCTTCCGAAAGTGGTAAAACCCATTCCGGTTTCAGGTAAAGCATTAGGCTGGTTTCCACTTCTCCGGCGTGTTCGCCCAAATCATCGAAGATAGCAGCGGCATCTTTTACTTTGTACCAGTTTACTTCAGAGAGAAACATTTTCGGATATTTCAGCCCCAGTTCGCGCAGCATTTGCCTGAAGTCGTTTCCTCCGTGACTGTTCAGGATAACGAATTTGTAAATTTCCTGTCGGTTCAGGGTTTCAATCACATCGTTCAGGATAGCAAACTGGGTGGACGGGTTCAGGTTAATATCCAACTGAACGTCAAACTGTCCGGTATTGACTCCAAATGGGATACAGGGCAGAACGATTACTTTAGCGCCTTTCTCCCAGGCGACGCGGGCAGCTCCGGCAGCAATTTCGCTGGCTTCAACATTGTCGGTAGAGTAGGGCAGATGGTAATTGTGTGCTTCGGTGGCACCCCATGGAAGTACAACCAGTTGATACTGTTCGTCTTTTACGTTTTTCCAGTTGGTTTCGGCTAAAATATACGGTTTCATCTATCGGGTATATTGGTTTTGAATTGTCTTTTACAGTCTTCCGGATAGATTTGATTTGAAACCAAATGAATTTATGCAATCGAATGCATAAATCAAATTTCTTTCCGGTTTTGAACTTTTGTTTTTTTACTTTTGCTCGGGTTTGATACCTTTAGAGCAATTTTTCAGTGAATAAAAATAGAAATAAAAACTGATCACAGGCTGCAAGAATATTGCCCCTGATTGGATAAGAATAATAAACCAACTAAAACAAAAGATATGACTAACGATCGACGAACCTTTATCAAGCAATCGGCTACGGTTGCTGCTGCAGTAAGTGTTTTTCCCACCATCATGAATGCCGGATGCGTGAGTGCCAACGAGAAAGTAGTGATTGCCCTCATCGGTTGCAACAATCAGGGATGGACAAACCTTGTTTCTTTCCTGAAACTTCAGAATGTTGAATGTGCTGCACTGTGCGATGTTGACCAGAATGTGCTGAATAAGCGTGCTGCCGAATTCGAAAAGCTGACTGGCAAGAAACCTGCGCTTTACAGCGATTTCAGAAAATTACTGGAACAAAAAGATATTGATGCTGTGATTGTCGGCACACCCGACCACTGGCATTGCATCCCGACGATTTACGCGATGGAAGCCGGGAAAGACGTGTATTGCGAAAAACCGCTGGGTTACACCATCGAAGAATGTAACCTGATGGTAAAAGCCACACAACGCTATAAAAAAGTGGTTCAGGTGGGGCAATGGCAGCGCAGCGATCCGCACTGGCTCGACGCAGTGAAATATATTCAGGCCGGAAACCTGGGGCGTGTTCGCTCGGTTCGCGCCTGGTCGTATGTTGGATGGAAAAAGTCGATCCCCGTAGTTCCGGATGAAGCGGTGCCGGCCGGAGTGGACTATAACATGTGGTTGGGGCCACGTCCCGAAATGCCTTTCAACAAAAGCCGGTTTCATGCATCGTGGCGGTGGTTTTGGGACTACGGCGGTGGCGTGATGACCGACTGGGGAGTGCATTTGCTCGACTATGCTTTGTTTGGGATGAACCAATACGTTCCGAAATCGGTCAGCTCTTCCGGAGGAAAATATGCCTTCCCGACTGATGCGATGGAAACACCCGACACGCAAATGTCGATGTACGATTTTGGCGATTTTGGTATTCTGTGGGATCATACCATCGGGATTTATGGTGCACAATTTAAACGTCGCGGACACGGTGTTGCTTTTATTGGCGAGTACGGAACTCTGATTGTTGACCGCAGTGGCTGGGAAGTGATGGCCGAACAAAAAAGCACCAGTGCCAAAGAAGGTTTTGCCGATGTGCCTATTCAGCAGGGAACCAATAAGGGACTCGATTTGCACACCGCCAACTTTATCGACTGTATAAAAACCCGCAACAAACCAAATTGTGACATCGAGATTGGTGCGCACATCGCGCGTTTCTCGCAGATGGGAAATATTTCGTGGCGTTTAGGCCGAAAAGTGATTTGGGATGCCGAAAAACAGGAATTCCTCAACGATCCGGAAGCCAATGCCATGACCAAGGCTACATATCGGGCTCCCTGGTCGTTGCCGAAAGTATAATCAGCTTATTTCTGCAGTAATTTTTAATGACTGCTAAGCAGTTGCTATGTTGATGATATTTAAGGGGTGATTCTAAATCACCCCTTTTTGTTTTTGGCTCGGTTTGATTTAGCACTATGATTTTTTAACACAGGAAAATGCCAAGGAATATTCATTGACAATACAATTTCTGTATTTTTAGTCATTAATTTGTAGAAAAAACAATAAGAGGAATGACTCATTGTTTATGCTGAATTTTAAACTAAACCTACTATGAAGAAACTCACTTTCCTTTGCTTTGTAATCCTTTTTATTTTGAATATCAGAGTGATCGCCCAGTCGCTTCAAATAAATGAACACGAGTACTTCGAAAAGCCAGGTTTAAACGTGATGGTGTTTTTCGATATTTATCCAGAAGGCCATCAGGGAGCAGTTGGAGTCATCCAGAATGGAACACGCGTAGCTACCAATGGCGACTTGCGGCTGGAACCTACTCCCGGACAGTGGCAACCCATTCCCAAAGTGGGCAAACGCTCGGTTGACCGAACCAAAAACGAAATCAGCGTAAAATGCACGTATCCCGATTCGAGCATCAACCGCAAAGGTTTTAACCCGATTGAATATCCTGATTTATATTTCACTTACCATGTTCGTGTGATTGGCGAGGGTAATAAATTCCGCATTCTGGTCGATCTGGATAAGCCACTTCCCGAAGGATGGGAAAAGAAAGTCGGGTTTAATTTCGAACTGTTTCCCGCGCTTTTATTTGGAAAAAGCTGGTACCTCGACCAACAATCAGGTATTTTTCCGACTCAGCCCAATGGCCCTATGGAAAAGGACGTAGATGGCAATTGGCAGGCTTTCCCGATGGCAACTGGCAACAAACTAACGGTTGCTCCTGAAACGGCTGCCCAAACAATGGTGATTGAAAGCAAAGGCCAGCCGCTGCAATTACTGGATGGCCGTTTTTACCACAACAATGGCTGGTTTGTTGTGCGTTCGCTGGTAACTCCGGGCAAAACCAAAGGTGCCATCGAATGGGTGGTCGATTGCAATGTGTTGCCCAATTTTCTTTCAAAGCCGGTGGTGCATGTCAGCCAAATTGGCTATCACCCCGATCAGCAGAAAATCGCTGTAATTGAAGTGGATAAGAACGATCCGAAGTTGGAAAAGGCAAGCCTGTACCGTATTTCAGAAGATGGTGGTTTGAAAGAAATTAGAACTGTTGAGCCTAAGAAGTGGGGAAAATTCCTGCGCTTCAATTATTTTCAGTTCGATTTTTCGGATGTAAAAACTCCGGGAGTTTATCAGGTAAAATATGCTGACAACACTACCGAACCATTCCGTATCAGCAATACAATTTACGACCGGCACGTTTGGCAGCCAACGGTCGAATATTTTTTGCCGGTGCAAATGTGCCACATGCGGGTGAACGAGGGTTACCGCGTTTGGCACGGCCTCTGCCACATGGACGACGCGCTGATGGCGCCGGTTGACACCAATCATTTCGACGGGTACAAACAAGGGCCGTCAACCCTCACTAAATTCAAGCCATTGGATCAGGTTGAGGGACTAAACCGAGGCGGCTGGCACGATGCCGGCGACTACGATTTGCGGGTGGAATCACAGGCTGGAGAAGTCTGGATTTTATCGCAGGCCTACGAATTATTTAAGCCTGAAATTGACCAAACCACGGTTGACCAGGAAAAGAAACTGGTTGAAATTCACCTCCCTGACGGAAAGAACGACTTGCTTCAGCAAATCGAACACGGGCTGATTACCATTGTTGCAGGCTACCAAAGTTTGGGGCGACTGTATCGCGGGATCATCGAAAACAGTTTGCGCCAGTATGTCCATTTGGGCGATGCCGCCACCATGACCGACAACCGAAAATACAATCCGGCCCTGAAAAACGATGAAGTGACCGCCCACGAATCGGGAGTTTTGGACGACCGGCTGGTGTTTACCGAAGAGAACCCTGCACGTGAATTGGATGTGGCCGAAGCTTTGGCTACCGGGGCCCGCACCATGAAGGGCTTCAACGACACGCTTTCGGTGCAGTCGCTTAAAGCTGCCGAAGCCATTTATGCGGCAGTAGATGCCGATAAAAACCAGCGTTTGGCCGGCGCAAAGGTGAAAGCGGCTGTTGAGCTGCTTATTACCACCGGAAATGCAAAATACAAAGCCGACATTTTAAAATTCACAACTCCTGAAGTTTTGAAAAGAAACGATGTAATTGGATATGCGGGCCGTGTGATGAAAAAGGTGAATGATCAGAAATTTACTGAAATGGTGACAGCCGCAGCCAAAACTTACAAAGCGGAAGTCGATAAATTACAGAATGAAAATCCGTTCGGAGTGCCTTATCGTCCGCATATTTGGGGTGACGGCTGGAACATCCAGAGTTTTGGGGTCAACATGTACTTTTTGCAGAGATGTTTTCCTGAAATTTACGATGCCACCACCATGCTAAATGCCTTAAATTTCGTTCTGGGCAACCATCCGGGCGAGAATACCTCATCGTTTGTTTCAGGAGTTGGTTCGCGGTCGGTTCTTCAGGCTTATGGCGTTAATCGTGCCGACCGTTCGTTTATTCCCGGTGGCTCGGTTTCGGGTACCGGAATTATCCGTCCCGATTTTCCGGAGCTAAAAGAATGGCCCTATTTCTGGCAACAAACCGAATATGTTTTGGGCGGCGGCGCCACCAATTTCATGTTTCTGGTGCTGGCGGCACAGGATGTACTGAAGTAGGATTAAGGCAAAATTAAAAAGTAGAAAGGCAAAAAAGTGAATGGCAGAAACTTCTGATTTCTACCATTCACTTTTTTGTCGTCAGCTAGAGAAATTTACCTCCTTTTCCGATACTGTTTTTGTTTTGCTTTCTCTTTCGGCAAATTCCGTTTTTCTTTTTTCGGTTGGCCAGGTTTACGCTTCTTTTCGTGGAAAGCACCTTTAAATGTGGGGTCAGCAGCACGTTTCTGGCGGTCGATTTCGCGAAGCTGATCCTGGCTTTCTTCTTTTTTGGTGGCTGTAATTTCCAAATCAGCGGGAAGCTCAAGCCGTGGAATCTCCATCCGGATAAGCTCTTCAATTTTATGCAGCGCTAATTCCTCGGCAGGGTTGATTAGCGAGATGGCAGAACCGGTGTTGTTGGCGCGGGCTGTGCGACCGATGCGGTGCACGTAGTCTTCAAGGTTCGAAGGCAAATCGAAATTAATCACATGACTCACTGATTCCACATCAATTCCACGAGAAGAAACATCGGTAGTGATCAGGATTCGAACCACTCCGCTTTTAAATGCGTTGATGGCGTTTAGTCGTGTGCTTTGGCCTTTGTTTGAGTGTAAAATACGCTTTTCGCCTTCCGAGCGTCGTTTGATGATCTTGAAAACCTGCTCGGCATTTTCCTTTGTTCCGACGAAAACAATTACCCGCGAATAGGTTTCTTCATCGCGCAACAAGTAGTTAATCAGGTTCAGTTTGGTCTGAAAATTCGGTACCTGGTAATAAACCTGGTCGATCAGTTCTGCAGGAGTTGCCGATGGTGCCACTTCAACACGTTCTGGGAAATCGAGGAATTCGTGGCTCATTTCTTCAACTTTCTCGTTGAAAGTAGCTGAAAATAACAGGTTTTGCCGTTTTGCCGGGAGTACTTCCAGAAAATTACGGATTTGAGGTATGAATCCCATATCGAGCATGCGGTCGGCTTCGTCAATAACCAGCGTTTTTACTTTTTTCAGCGAAACAGCTTCGGCGCGGTATAAATCCCATAAACGACCGGGGGTGGCAACCAGAATGTCAACACCGGGTTTAATCAGTTCGGCATGTTTGGTCCAGCCAATGCCGCCGTAAACCGTAGCTTTCCGGAGATTGGTATATCGTATCAAATCTTCCAGATCTTCACCTACCTGAATGGCCAACTCGCGGGTTGGCGTGAGAATCACTGCACGCGGATCGTTTCCTTCGGCTTTTACCAGCTTCATGATCAACGGAATTAAGTAAGCCGCCGTTTTTCCGGTTCCGGTTTGTGCAATTCCCAATACATCTACTCCAGAGCGGATCATTGGAATTGCTTTTTCCTGAATGGGAGTCGCCTCGGTAAACCCAAGTTCTTCAATCGCTTTCAGAATCGATTTGCTGACTTTTAAATCTTCGAATGTGGTCATGCCGCAAAGATAGTGGCTTATTTCGAATTATTTCAAACGGTACATTTTCCCGGGCAAACTCATCACCAACCCCTTAAATTCCAATCCAAGCAACAATGCTGAAACTTTGCTCATGGGGAGTTTGGTTTCCATTGTCATTTCATCAATAAAGCGGTCAGTGCTTTTCAAAAGGTCGATCAGTTTTTGTTCGTCGGAAGTTAATTCAACGAAAAGGGAAGCTTGAACAGTTTTATTGGTGGGGATTTTTACGTCCCAGTTCATGGCTTTCTCAATATCTGCGAAGCTTTCAACCAGAACAGCTTCATTCAGTTTGATCAGTTTATTGCAGCCGCGCGAATACACGTCAGTGCTTCGTCCGGGAAACGCAAAAACATCGCGGTTGTAGGAATTGGCAATGTCGGCAGTAACCAAAGCGCCACCTTTTTCAGCCGATTCAACAATGATGGTGGCATCGGCCAGACCGGCAATAATCCGGTTTCGGCGTAAAAAATTCTGCCGGTCGATTCGTGTTTCACTCGGAAAATCGCTCAGGAGTCCTCCATTCTCCAACATTTTGTGGGCAATTGAGGAGTGGAGCGATGGATAAATGGTGTCGAGCCCGTGCGCCAATACGGCTACCGTTGGTAAATTGTATTTCAGACAGGATTTGTGTGCCTGAATATCGATGCCATAAGCCAATCCTGAAACGACCACAAGGGGATATTTGCGCCCGGAAAAACTTTTGATCATTTCATCGCAAATTTCTTTGCCGTAGTTGGTGGCATTGCGTGTTCCGACCACCGAAATAATGCGGCTTTCATTGAGGTCGGCGTTGCCCTTGTAATAAAAAATAATGGGTGCATCGGTGCAGCCTTTCAGTCGGGCCGGGTAATTTTCGTCCAGATAGAAATAAGGCTGGATTTGGTTCTTTTCGATAAAATCAATTTCGCGTTTGGCCTGATCAAGAGCATCATCTTGAGCTGCGGCAATGCGCTGCGCGTTGATTTCTCCGATGCCGGGAATTTTCAGGAGATTTTTTTCTTTTTCACCGAAAACACCTTCAATGCTTCCGACGTATGAAATTAAGGTTCGAGCTGTAATTGAACCTATTCCGGGAATTAATGAAATGGCTATTTTACAAATGAGGTCGTTAGGATTTTCCATTATTGTAATTTTTGCCACAAGGGCGCGAAGGATCAAAGAAACACTAAAAGAGTTAAGAAACAAATCGTCGAATGCCATCTTTAATGAGCGGGACATTGAAATTAATCAAGTATCCAAGTCGTTTGCCTGTCAGCTTTAAATGGCTTAATATCTGTGCTTCCCAAACCGGATTTACTGTTTCAATTGCTTTGAGTTCGCAGATAACCAAGTCATTTACCAAAACATCCAAGCGTAATCCTTCATCGAAAACCAAATCATCGAATATAATAGGAATGTTTAGTTGGCGTCTTACCTGATATCCATTTTTTGTTAAAACATGGCAGAAACAAATTTCATATACTTTTTCCAATAGTCCGGGACCAAGCTCTTTATGAACCGTATATGCAGCATTAACTATCGCTTTCCCAATTTTTTCTTCTTCTTCGGATATTGGGATATACTGTTTTTTTAAGTCAGTCATGGTGAACTTTCATAATTTTATACTTGGTGTAACTTTGAGGCTTTGTGCATTGGTGGCATGTCCTTGTATAAAAATAAAAAATCCCGACGTCAAATTAAACACCTTTTCGATTGTTCCCAATAATTTCTTCGAGGGCTAATTTGATTTGACCGATTTCGGCTTTACTGAGGGCAGCCAGACTAATGGTAGGATATTCGGCAATTCCGCGTTTAGTTTTGATGGCAATATCCAGATCGGCAAATCCCAGCGATCGTTCAATCCTGAAGTTTACCAGGGCCTGATGTGGAAATTCAATGGTTTCGTACTTCTTTTTCAGGAAAGAAATTACCTGATAATACTGAATGGTGACTTTCCCATTTTCTGTACTGAAATGCACATAACACAAATTAAAAAACTGAGCAATCCCAATATATAAAGCAAAAACTCCGGCAGTTATCAGTACCAATGTATCTAACTTAAACCATAGAAAACCCAATCCGACCAAAACGATGATTACACCCAGGATATTGAATGATCGTTTGATGTTTTTACTTCTTATTTGATTTGAAAATTCCATAAAACATGATCAAAGTGTAAATAATTAGAGCGCAGGAACTGCAATTTATTACTTTGGACAAAATAATTTACCTTTGCCAACGCATAATCAGAACGCACATGACTGACTCAAAAGTACATTCAAATATCGTCTTTTCGCAGCAGATTGACGCTGAGCTCCGAAAAATAGTTCAAAAGTATCCTTCCGGGAAGGTTTTTTTGCTCACTGATGAAACTGCTTCCGGGTTTTGTCTGCCGCTGATTCAACCGGTGATTGATGAGTTTTCGATTAAAACGGTTGCCATTGCTTCAGGAGAAGAAAACAAGAACATCAATTCGGTTGCCAAAGTTTGGGATTTCCTGAGCAATAACGGAGCCGACCGAAAATCCCTGCTCATCAATATTGGCGGCGGAATGCTAACCGATTTAGGTGGTTTTGCGGCTTCAACATTTAAGCGCGGACTCGATTTTGTGAACATTCCAACCACCTTGCTCGCACAGGTTGACGCTTCGCTGGGAGGGAAAACCGGGTTCAATTTCAATGGACTAAAAAACGAGATTGGCGTTTTTATGGAACCAAATTCGGTGATCATTAATACCAATTTCCTGAAAACCATCGATCGTGAGAATTTCCTTTCAGGATACGCCGAAATGCTGAAACACGGCCTGATTAAAAGCCGCGGGCATTGGGATGAGTTGTTGGCCTACAATATGGAAAATGTCGATTATGAAGCACTTCAGGAGATTATTGCGCATTCGGTTGCCGTGAAAGAATGGCACGTGTTGAACGACCTCACCGAACAACACATTCGTAAAGCGCTGAATTTTGGACACACTGTTGGACATGCTTTCGAAAGCTATGCGATGAAAACCGGTCGCCCCATTTTACACGGGTATGCGGTGGTTTATGGGATGATCGCTGAGCTGTATTTGTCGGCTAAACAATGCGGATTGGGAATCGACGAACTGAAAAGTATCTCAGCCTGGATGATTGCAAAATATGGCAAATTCGAAATTCAGGAAACCGATTACGAAGCTTTGTACCAACTGATGACCCACGATAAAAAGAATGAAGGCAAGCGCATCAACTTCACTTTAATTCCTGAAATCGGGAAAGTCGAAATCAATGTCGATTGTTCGAAAGAGCTGATTATTGAGGCGTTGGAATATTATAAAAGTTGCGGGTTACGGGATACGAGTTCCGAGTTGTAACTGCCCCGTAACACGAAACTCGCAACCCGAAACAATTTTAAAATGAAATACATCGTTTCCAAACCCGATAAAACCCTGAAGGGAAGCATCGTTCTCCCCGGATCGAAAAGCGTGGCCAACCGAGCACTGATTATTCATGCGCTGAGCTACAGTCCGTACCCGATTGAAAATCTTTCGGACAGCGACGACACGCGGGTGATGGAGCAGGTCTTCAATTCAAATACCAACCATTTCGATATTGGTCATGCCGGAACAGCTATGCGGTTTTTAACGGCTTTTCTGGCACAGATCGTTGGCGAGTGGACCATTACCGGTTCGGAACGGATGAAGCAGCGGCCGATCGGGATTTTGGTTGATGCTCTGAATAAATTGGGTGCCCGGATTGAATACCTCGATAATGAAGGATTTCCGCCGCTGAAAATATTCGGTTCACACCTGAAGGGCTGCGTTTTGGAACTCGACGGAAGCGTCAGCAGCCAGTACATTTCTGCCTTGCTGATGATTGCCCCCACGCTGGAAGACGGTTTGACTTTACGCCTGAAAAATAAAATTACATCACGTCCATACATCGAAATGACGCTGAAACTGATGGAGCAATTTGGTGTAAAATCGGTGTGGAAAGGAAATGAAATTCGCATTGCTGAACAGACATATAAAGCACGTCCGTTCTCGGTAGAAGCCGACTGGTCGGGCGCTTCGTACTGGTACCAAATGGCTGTGATGGCCGACGATGTTGATGTGGAATTAATCGGTCTGACCACCGAAAGTCTGCAGGGTGACGCGCAAATTGCCAAGTGGTTTGATCAATTGGGTATTGACACAGTTGCTACTGAAAAAGGATCGAAACTGGTAAAAAATGGTAAGCCACTACCGAAAAACCTGAACCTCAATTTTATTGAAAATCCGGATGTGGCGCAGACTTTTGCTGTTTTGTGTGTGATGAAACAAATCCCGTTTCATTTCACCGGACTGGAAACCCTGAAAATTAAAGAAACCAACCGCATTGCCGCGCTTCAGGACGAACTGGCCAAATTCGGCGCCCAAATTACCGAACCTGCTCATGGCGAACTAAGCTGGAACGGCACATTCCCACTCGAGAAACAAGCTGTTCCTGAAATTGAAACCTATCACGATCACCGCATGGCGCTGGCTTTTGCACCGGCTTGCCAGGTTTATGGCCCGGTGGCAATTGTCGATCCGATGGTAATTACTAAATCTTATCCGGCTTATTGGGAAGACTTGAAAAAGGTGGGGTTTGAGGTTTCTGAATTTGTCTAAATGTCCGTCAGCTAAAGCAGACGGCAATGAATATCAGTGTTTCAATTCAGCATTTGATATGTTCGAAGCTAAGTCTATCCTTTGCCGTTCGCCTTTAGGCAACGGGCATTGAAAATGCAATCATTCATCTTTCAATTTCTCGAATCCATATTTTTCTTCCAGCATTTTTATCTCATCATCAAGCGTAATCCGCTGATGATAGGCATCCTAGATTTGAATGTACTTGCGAACTCTCTCTACTTGCGATTGACCAATAGAAACAGCATAATAGTCATCCTGCCATGTAAAATGATAGGGAAACATCTTGAGACTGTTTATCCAAAATGAGCTTTCTCCTTTTAGGTATTGCATGATGGTTGAGATATTTTGCTGCTTGCCCATATTAATGAGGGCATGTACATGGTTTTGGTGTGCATTGATGAAATCGAGGTTAATATTTTTATCTTCAGCATTTACCCTAAAATGCTTTAACAGTTCAGGACGAAAGGAATGAGGAATGTAATAAGCCCGATCTTTAACACACCACACACAATGTACCCAGATTTTGACATACGACATAGTTTGAAATTTAGCAGTTGAGCTAATTTAATGAATTTTAGCTAAATATCATGTCTTTCAGCCAAAGCAGACAGCATAGAATATCGGAGTTTCAATTCAGCAGTTGGAATGTTTGGATCAATTCCTATTCTTTGCAAATGCCCGTCAGCTAAAGCAGACGACAAAGAATATTAATGTTTCAATTCATCAATTGATATGTTCGAAGCTAAGCCTATCCTTTGCCGTTGGCTTTAGCCAACGGACATCTATCTCCTTCCCTGAAAGAACTCACGCATCAACTGCGAGCATTCATTCTCCAAAATGCCAAAAACAACTTCGGTTTTGGGGTGCAATGCGTTGGGCGCATACTTCTGGAAGCCTCGTTTCTCGTCGGAAGCGCCATAAACGATCTTGCCAACCTGCGACCAACCCAAAGCTCCGGCACACATTACACAAGGTTCAACGGTTATATACAGTGTGCATTCGTTCAGGTATTTCCCGCCCAACAGATTAGCTGCGGCAGTAATGGCCTGCATTTCGGCATGGGCAGTTACATCGTTCAGCGTTTCAGTAAGGTTGTGGGCGCGGGCAATAATGCGGTTTTGCGAAACCACCACCGCGCCAATTGGCACTTCGCCTTCGGCAAAAGCCTGCTGTGCTTCCTGAAGTGCTCGCCGCATAAAATATTCGTCGTTAAAAAGTTCCATCGGGATAAGGCAAAAATAATATGGCAAAAGTAAAAAATGTACGATGTGAAACGAACAGTATCTGATCTTTCGCCTGAATCTGATTTTTCCCCGCCAATTATTCCAAAAACTGCTTATTTTTGCAGGCAAACAAAACAGACACAAATATGTACAGAACACATACATGCGGCGAATTGCGCCTCGATCATCAGGGTTCGGTGGTAACCCTTGCAGGCTGGGTACAGCGCGTCAGGAACCTTGGCGGAATGACTTTCGTTGATTTACGCGACCGTTACGGAATTACCCAGTTGGTTTTCGACGAAAAAACCGAAAAAGCGGTGGCCGAAAAAGCTGGTCAGCTCGGCCGTGAGTATGTGATTCAGGCAACAGGAACCGTGCGCGAACGCAGCAGCAAAAACAAAAACATTGCCACTGGCGAAATCGAGCTGGAAGTTTCGGCGCTCAATATCCTGAATGCGGCTGATACTCCTCCGTTTACCATTGAGGACGAAAGCGATGGCGGCGATGAACTGCGCATGAAATACCGGTACCTCGATTTACGTCGTGCCCCCGTTCGTGACACGCTGATTTTGCGTGCCAAAATGGCCCATGCAACCCGCTCGTACCTGAATAGCCAGAATTTCATCGAAACCGAAACACCAGTTCTGATTAAATCGACTCCGGAAGGTGCCCGCGACTTTGTAGTTCCTTCGCGCATGAACCCGGGCGAGTTTTACGCTTTGCCACAGTCGCCACAGCAGTTGAAACAGTTGCTGATGGTGGCCGGTTTTGACCGCTACTACCAGATCGTGAAATGTTTCCGCGACGAAGATTTGCGTGCCGACCGTCAGCCCGAATTTACACAGATCGACTGCGAAATGTCGTTTGTTGAGCAGGAAGACGTGCTGAACATGTTCGAAGGTTTGACCAAATATATGTTCAAGGAAATTAAAGGACTTGATCTGGCTGATTTCCCGCGTATGCCGTATTCCGAAGCGATGGAAAGCTATGGATCGGACAAGCCAGATATTCGTTTCGATATGAAAATAAAAGACCTTACCAATCTGGCCAAAGGCAAAGATTTTTCAGTATTCAACGAAGCCGAATACATTGGCGGAATTTGCGCTACCGGTTGTTCTGAATATACCCGCAAACAACTCGATGCGCTGACCGAATGGGTAAAACGCCCGCAAATTGGCGCCAAAGGAATGGTAAATGTGAAAGTTGCCGCTGATGGAACCATTAAATCGTCGGTTGATAAATTCTATACTCCGGAAGATTTGCAGAAATGGGTTGATGTGTTGGGTGCAAAACCAGGCGACCTGATTCTAATTCTTTCAGGACCAAAAGAAAAAATGCAAAAAGCGCTGGGAGAACTTCGTCTGGAAATGGCGAACCAGTTGGGTCTGCGCGATAAAAATGTGTTCCAGCCTTTATGGGTGGTCGATTTCCCGTTGCTGGAATGGGACGAAGAAACCGCCCGTTTTTACGCAATGCACCATCCGTTCACCGCTCCAAAACCCGAGGATATTGCCCTGCTCGACACCAATCCGGGAGCCGTTCGTGCCAATGCCTACGATTTGGTCATCAATGGCGTTGAAATTGGTGGTGGTTCGGTTCGTATCTTCGATAAAGCCCTTCAGGCAAAAATGTTTGGATTGCTCGGATTCACTCCCGAACAGGCCGAATACCAGTTTGGCTTCCTGATGAACGCCTTCAAATACGGCGCTCCGCCACACGCAGGTATCGCATTCGGGTTCGACCGTCTGACTTCGATGTTTGCCGGACTGGACAGCATTCGCGACACCATTGCTTTTCCGAAAAACAATTCAGGCCGCGATGTGATGATGGACAGCCCTTCGACCATTGCCGATGCACAATTGGAAGAATTGAGCCTGATTGTGAACGTGAAAGAAAAGAAGTAAGTTCTCTTTATTGAGCAAAGAGGCGGTTATCACTGAAAAAGATGATGACCGCCTCTTTTTTTATGCTGTCTTCTTGTATCTCCACACGGCCAACGTTATGAAAGTGACTCCCAAAATACACAAGGCCACAAATTCGTGAATCAGGTCGCCAAAACCCGAACCTTTGAGTACGACCATTCGCATCACTTTCATGAAGTGGAAAATCGGGTTGGCTTCGTCGATGAACTGCGCCCAGGCCGGCATGCTATCAACGGGTGTGAAAATTCCGCCCATCAGGATGAAAACCATCATGAAAAAGAAGGTCACAAACATGACCTGTTGCTGGGTGTTGGCCACCGTCGAAACGAATAGCCCAAGTCCCAGAATTCCGAGGAGATAAAGCGCGCCGAACCCAAAGATCAGCCAAAGACTCCCGACAATGGGCAAGTTGAAAACCAACCGGGCAATGAGCAAGCCAAAAGCCAGGTCGAACAGGGCAATCGCGATAAAAGGGATCAACTTTCCGGCGATAAAATAACCTTTTCGAATGGGAGTCACGTTCAATTGTTCGATGGTTCCCAGTTCTTTTTCCTTCACCAGGCTCATTCCTGAAAGGAACAGCCCGATGAGCGTGACCAGAATGGACAACACGCCCGGCGCCATGTACCATTTGTATTCGAGTTCCGAATTGTACCAAAAGCGGGATGAGGTGTTGATTTGATACGGCGCTTTAAACTCCGGAAGTCCTTTCCATTCGGCGATGATATTTTTGTTGAAATCGCGGATAACCGAGGCCGCATACGAATAGCCCAACTGCGCTGCCTGCCCGTCGATGGCATTCACCAAAAGCTGAATACTGGCTTTGTCTTCGCGCATCAGGTCGCGCTCAAAATTTTGCGGAATCACCAGCACCATGTCGCTGCCATTGCGCAACAGTTCATTTTCGCCGTCTTCAGGATTAAACGAGGTGCGGTTGATGGTAAAAAACGGCGAGGCGTCGAGCTTCGAGGTCAGTTCGCGCGAGGTGGATGATACGTCCTGATCGACCAAAAAAATGTCGACATTTTTCAGATCGTAGGTTGCAGCAAAAACCAGGATAAGCATTTGCATCAGCGGGATCATGACGATCATCCGAAGCATCACCTTGTTGCGCTTCACCTGGATAAACTCTTTTTGTATGACGTAGAGAATGGTTTTCATAGATAAAAAGTGTCTAGAGTTCGAAGTGCCTAGAGTGTCTAGAGTTGAAAAACCGAATCGCTGCTTTTCTTTAACTTTAGGCACTTTAGCTCATTCCGAACTTATTTTAAATTTTTCCCAATTGACGTAAGTATGGCCAGCAATTCGATTGCTTCTTTCATTATCTTTTGAATCGCTTGATGATCGGCCCATTCTAGTTCCTCAATAATCTCAAGCCAATAAACGGTTTCGCTGGCTTCACTTTCAGCGATATCAATTTTATTTGAAAAATCAGCCTTACTTCTCGCTCGGTTCGCTTCCCGATAATTTGCACCAATGCTTGTCCCTGATTTTGTAATTTGATTTCGGATTACCTTACTTTCAGGAGTATTAGGCAACGAGCATGACAGTTTGATGATGGCAATCGAAAAAACCTTTGTTCGCCTTTCCAACTGTTTTGCAAACTCTTTATTTTCCATCCTATAATGATTTTAAGGGTTTTTGTTTTCCAACTTTAGGCACTTTAGCTCACTTTAGTTCACTCCGAACTTCTTTATTCTAGTCGTATCTTAAAATTCTTCACGCTTAGGGCAATGAACAGGAAGGTCATAAAGATCAGGATCAGTGTTTCCTTCCACACATAAAGGATTCCGGTGCCTTTCAGCATGATATTTTTGATGATAATGATGAACCAGCGTGGCGGCATGGCATTGCTCAAGATTTGCAGCGGCCAGGGCATGTTTTCGATCGGGAAAATAAACCCGGAAAGCAGCATGGTAGGCAGCATCAATGCCAGCGCCGAAATAAACATGGCGACCATTTGATTGGGTGCGACAGTTGAAATCAGGATACCCAAACTTAGCGCCATCAGGATGAACAGAAAACTTTCGAGCACCAGAAAAATGAAACTTCCTTTCACCGGAACGCCAAAAACAAATATGCCAATCAGCAGGATGGTCAGCGCGTTGATGAACGACAGCACCAGGTAGGGCGTAACTTTTCCGAGTACAATCTGAACCGGTTTCAGCGGCGAGGCCAGCAAAACTTCCATTGTTCCCAGTTCTTTTTCGCGACTGATCGAAATCGATGTCATCATGGCCGAAATCAACATCAGGATCATGGCCATAATGCCGGGCACGAACATGTAAACGCTCTTCAATCCTTCGTTGTACAACATCCGCACTTCGGTATTTATCTGGTGTGGCAACTGAATGTTCTGCATTTTTTCTTTCCGAACATAGTCATTGATGATTCCGGAGGCATAGTTGGTCAGGATTCGGGCGGTGTTCGGGTCGGAGGCGTCGGCCAGAAGCTGAACATTGGCTTGTCCCTCGCGTTCGAGCGATTGCTCAAATTCGGGTTCAAAGTTGACGATCATTTTTACCTTGCCTTTCCTGAAAACGTCCTCCACATCGTCGCCCGGCAAAACATCGCCACCCACCACAAAATAGCCCGATGCCAGTAACTTCGAGGTAATCTCGCGCGTGGTATTGTCCTGCGACTGGTCGAGGATGGCAATTTTCGAATTCTGAAGGTCGGTGTTAATTACCTTTCCGAATAACAATAACTGCACAATGGGCAACCCAAAGATGATGATCATCGTCCGCGGATCGCGGAAAATGTGCAAAAATTCTTTCCGAAGAAAACCTATAAATTGTTTCATATTTTCTTTGTTACGAGTGGCGGGTTACGAGTTACGGGTTAACACGGAACCCGCATCACGCAACGCGCAACATCTATTCTACGTTTCTCGCAATCTTTACGAAAACCTCGTCCATATTTTTGGCGCTGAACTGCTTTTTGAGGTTTTCGGGTGTGTCGAGCGCTTCAATGCGGCCGTTGTTCATGATCGACACGCGGTTGCAATATTCGGCCTCGTCCATGTAGTGGGTAGTCACGAAAACGGTAATTCCGCGGTCGGCTGCCTCGTAAATCAAGTCCCAGAATTTGCGGCGCGTAATCGGGTCAACCCCGCCTGTTGGTTCGTCGAGAAACACAATTTTGGGATCGTGGAATATGGCGACCGAGAAGGCCAGCTTTTGTTTCCAGCCCAGCGGCAGTGATCCAATCAACGCATCTTTCGACGATTCCAGCCCAAGATCGCGCAGCAAAGCGTCCTGTTTTAGTTTGCGGTCGGCCGGTGAAATGCCATAAATTCCGGAGAAAAAGCGAATGTTTTCGGCGATGGTCATATCCTCGTAGAGCGAGAATTTCTGACTCATGTACCCGATGTTGCGTTTTATTTTTTCGGTTTCGCGGTAAATGTCGAAACCGGCCACGTTCACTTCTCCGGAAGTGGGCGACGACAACCCGCACAGAATCTTCATCGCAGTAGTTTTTCCGGCGCCGTTGGCACCCAAAAATCCAAATATTTCGCCCTGGTAAACCTCAAAATTCAGGTGATCGTTCGCCACAAACGAGCCAAATTTTTTGACCAGATTTTTTACTGTTATTACTTTATCTGTCGCCATTTTTTTAATGCTTATGTCAATTGTTTCGCTCCTCCGGAGCTCTCACTTTCTTTCTGTTTATCACCTACAAATATGTTGCGACTCTGTCGCTTTTTTGTTGCTGCAGAGCAGCGATATATTTGTAGCCAATAAGATAGCAATGCAATGTCGAAGCTACAGCGTAGCGTAATCTCGCTATCTGATTTAATCGGTCATTATTCTTCAGTCCCAAGCAATTCCATAAACACATCCTCAATCGTTGGAGTGATGTCGAAAACCTGTAATTCCTGATGATCTTTTTTCAGCAGAAATGTCTCAAATTCGGTGGCTTCAATTTCGTCGTCTTTGCCCGTCACGTGGAGGTATTGTCCGAAAGCGTATGCCGAATCGGTTTTTTCGTAGGCCCGCAAATCCTGAATCAGGCGGTGCATATCTTTGGCCCTTATGGCGTGCAATTTTCGGGTATAGTTTTCAACCAGTTTTTGCGGCGTATCAATTTCCAGAACTCTCCCTTTTTGCATCAGCGCCACCCGGTTGCACAGGTTCGCCTCGTCCATGTAGGGAGTCGAAACCATGATGGTGATGCCCTGCGCCTGCAATTTTTTCAGCATTTCCCAGAATTCCCTGCGCGAAACGGCATCGACACCGGTTGTGGGTTCGTCCAGAATCAGGATTTCAGGTTTGTGAATCAGGGCACACGACAACGCCAGTTTTTGCTTCATCCCTCCTGAAAGTTTGCCGGCCAAACGATCTTTGAACGGTTCAATCTGAACGTAAATGTCTTTGATCAGGTCGTAGTTTTCGGCTACCGTGGTTTGAAAAACCGTGGCAAAAAAGTTGAGGTTTTCCTCCACTGTCAAATCCTGGTAAAGCGAGAACCGGCCCGGCATGTAGCCTACCATCCGCCTGATTTTTTTATAGTCTTTTACTACGTCCAGCCCATTCATGGTGGCGGTTCCGCTGTTGGCAAGCAGTAAAGTCATCAAAATGCGCATCAGGGTAGTTTTTCCTGCTCCATCCGGACCAATCAGCCCAAATAGTTCGCCTTTCGCGACCTCGAATGAAATATCGCTGACCGCCTGAATGTCGTTGTATGATTTGCTGATGTGTTGAATGCTGATCATGACTTGATTTTGTTGCGGGTTGCGGGTTTCGGGATGCGGGTTTACTCGAAACCCGTAACTCGAAACTCGTAACATTTTTTAAAACACTACTTCTCCCGGCATACCGATTTTCAGGCTGCCGTCGTTCGGAACAACTATTTTTACAGCGTACATCAGTTTTACCCGCTCTTCCTTGGTTTGAATAATTTTGGGTGTGAATTCCGATTCCGACGAAATCCAGCTTATTTTTCCGGAGAGACCAGTCATCTCTTTCGCGCCTGCATCGATCAATACTTTCACCGAGCTGCCCAGTTTAACGGAGGAGAGTTGCGCTCCCGAAACGTAAACTTTCAATTCAAGATTCGATAAATCAGCCATTTTCAGGATTGGTTTTCCGGGTGTAGCCAGCTCCCCGGTTTCCAGGTAAGTTTCCAATACTGTACCTTTTGCAGGACTAACAATCCGGCATTTCGCCAATTGTTCGTTCAGCAAATCGAGCTGACGTTTAACAACTTCCATTTCGCTGCCAATCAGCTGAAACTGTGTATTTGTAGCCGAAATTTGTTTGTCGATCACATTCATCTGACCGTTGATGTCGTCCATTTGCTGCTGGGTGGCCGCTTTGTCGGCAAACATTTTGGCGATGCGCTGCTGGGTAGTTTGTACATTTTTCTTTTGTTCTTTCAGTACATTGATTTGGGCGGTCACATTTTGCTTTTTGGTGTCACTGGCTGTCAGTTGTGCCTCGGTTTGCAGTTTGCGTAAGACTAGCTCGGTGGTGTCGATCAACGCAATTTCGCGACCCGGCTCAAGCTGATCACCCTGCCGGACCTCCATTTTCAGCAGTTTACCCGCCACTTCCGACGACACAATTGTTTCGACGGCCTCAAAATTTCCGTAGGCATCCGATTTTTTTTCACCGTTTTTGCAGGCTCCGAATGCCAGGAAGGCCAGCGCTATGATTTGTAACTTCTTCATGGTATCTTGTTTTTAATTCATCATTTAAAATTCATCATTTATCATTCTATTGGATTCCCCGGATGTTGCCAAGTTTGATCCTGGCTTCCTTCAGTTGTATTTTATGCGTTTCGAGGGTCAGGCGGGCGGTGGTTTCAGCATTTAAATCCTGAATGTAATCGGCCATGGTGATGGCGCCGTTATCGAGTTTCGATGCCGATGTTTTGGTAATCCGCTCACGAACGGCAATCAGTTCTTCGTCTGTTTTCAGCAGTTCGGTCAGCTGGTCAATTTGGCGGTTTTGCTGGTCGGTGGCCAGGTCGATGTTCCGAACAAAAGAAGCCTGTTTGGTCTGAACGATGTCTTGCTGCAGTTTCAGGATTTGACGCTGTCGATTGGTGTTTTTCCAGTCGAACACATTCCAGTTGAAGCCAACTCCAACCAGATAATATGTATCGAATTCGGAGTTCAGCATATTCAGTCCGGGCTTGCCATAGCCTGCCTGTCCGAAGCCGAACAGTTTCGGATTTCGCTGTTTTTTCAGTAGTTCGGCGTTGGCATCGAGTAGTTCGTTTTGTTTGCCAAAAAGATCGAGTTCGGGCCGCATCAGTGGTTTGTCGTTCAAAACCGACAGTTCGGTCAAAGCCAGGCTGGCGATTTCTCCGGAATTTTTGCCGGTTAGAATGGCCAGAGCCGAAAGCACGGTTTCCCGATTGCTTTTCAGTTCCAGAATCAGTTGATTGGTTTTAATCAGTTCGGCCAAAAGTTGGTCGAGTTCCGACGAAAGGACCATCCCGTTTTTAACGGCCGATTCCAGAATTTTCCGGCGTTCGGTCAGCGTTTCGGTTTTCTTTTCCATGATCTTCAGGTTTTCCTGAATCAGGAATGATGTGAAGAAGAACTGGTTGACCTTTTCTTTCACCTGATACAATTCCACTTCAACTGCCGACTGGTTTCCGGCGCTCTCGGTTTTATTGACAACTTCGCGGGCCTTGTTCAGTCCACCGTCCCAGATGATTTGTTTCAGATCGAGATAAAATTTGTACTGATCCTTGTCAACGGTCGGTATATTCATCCCAGGAAGCGACAGGCCGATTTTGGTCACATCCGACTGGTAGGTAGCCTGGCCGTTCAGGGTGACTTGCGGCAGAAAAGTAGTCGCGTTGTTTTCGTTTTTCAACTCCAGAATTTGCTGATAAATTTCTGACTGTTTCAGCACCGGATGGTTTTCGCGGGCCCATTGCTGACATTTTTCCAGCGTTATCGGTTCTTGCGCCACCAGCAATTGAACGGTCAATAACAGGAGCGGGAACAGAAGTTTAATTGTTTTCATTTTTGCTATTTATTGTTTGACGACTATGGCATTCACAACAAATTGTTTGATCACGGTAGCCCGTTCGCGGTAGAAGTTCTCAATCGCTTGCTGGTCTTCCTTAAAAATCACAAAGCTGATGATTAGCCGGGCAGCAAACGGAAATACGCACATCGAGATGACATTCACCGCCAGGTGACGGGGATCCATCCGGATGATTTCACCGCGGTCCATCGCTTCCTCAATTTGCGTATATATGATCTGTGGATTAAATCCGAATTTCATGATCATTTTCAAAAATGTGGAAGGATCGCGGCTAAGTTCTTTCATAATGAAGCCCGGAATGAACGGGTGCTTCATCAGGATTTCGAGGTAAGCGTCAACGAACTGTTCGATTTTGGACACAATTCCCAAATCCGACGCGATTATGCGTGTAATTTTCGGAAAGGCGAACTTGATGATCTCGCCAAAGATGGCTTCGAACAAGCGTTCTTTCGAGCGGAAATAATAGTGCAACAACGCTTTGTTGATGCCTGCCTCGTCGGCTATTTCCTGCATCCGGGCGCCGTCCATTCCTTTATTCAGAAAGACTGACTTGGCAGCTTCCAGAATTTTTTCTTCGGTATTATCTTTTTTTGTTTCCATGTTAACTTGTAAGTTTAACTAAGTGGTTAAATCATGCGGTCAAAAATAGATGCTTGAAATGAATTGACCAAATATTTTAACTAAAAAATTTAACCAAGTGGTTAATTTTTATTTTCAAATATATTCAACTCTAATTATTCTCATCTATTGGGTATTTTTTCTAAAAATGATATTTTTGAAATCAACAAACTTAAAGCACGAAAGCGCTGAAGTTTGTGTTCAGAATCAGAAGAATAACCATAAAATTTGAAAACTATGTCGAAAGGATTAGATGCCAAAAAAGAAGCCAAAAAGGAACCAACTAAGACCTTGAAGGAAAAAAGAGCTGAAAAGAAAGCTAAAAAGGACAAGAAATAAATTAAATCCAATTAGTTTTCTGATTTAAATTTAAAAATACCAGAGCCGGGTAATACCCCGGCTTTTTTATTGAGATAGCGCCACTTTTCGCCTCTTTTTGCTATCTTTCCGTCGTTAGTAATGCATTTTAAAAGACTGACAGATTTGAATATTATGGAAAAATGGAATGAACTAAATTTTATTTTATCAGAGAAAATTAACTCAATAATTAGTGAGGCAGATTTTGAAAGATATGTAATTGAAGCATTGAGAATCTTAGGTTGGAGCGAATTCTTGGGAGATTTAAAAATAAGACAATCAGTTAATATCGGTGCTTCAAATAGAGTTACTCCTGACATTATTGTAAAGTCTGGTGACAAGAATCTTTTTGTAATAGAACTCAAACAACCAAGCTTAACTTTTAATTCAGAGTTCACAAAACAGTTGACATCTTACCTTCGAATTTTAAAACTAGAATTTGGAATTATTATCGGGGAAAAAATTCAACTTGTTTATGATGGAAAATTAACTGAAAACAATGAAGCATTCATTTTTGAGGAGATTGAGTTCAAAAGAAATAATTCTAAAGGTGTTGATTTTGTTAATCTTTTCAGTAAAGAAAATTTTGATTTAGCTAAAATCGAAAATTTCGTAACTGGCAAATTAGAAGAAAGAAAAGAAAGTAAAATTGTAAAACAACTTAAAGAAAAACTACTGTCTGACAATTTCATCGAAGAATTGAAAGACACAATAAAGGTTGAACTTTTAACGGAATATGATGAAAAAATAGTTGAGATTATTTTAGACCAGATTAGCATCAAAATTAGTGACAAAGTCAGCGAGGAATCCACCGAGAAAAGACTTGATATTCAGAATTCATTACAGGAGAAAATTAAAACTGAGAAAATCAGAAACTCTGATTATAATTCAAATAAAAAAGAAATCGAAATCTCTAAAATTGGCAAGAAAGTTCCCACTTGGTTCAAAAATCCAAATTTGATTTGCAGCCAAATATTGCTAAACTTTTTTCACCTAAAAAAAGAGAATAATTCAGTGAGTTATGAGCTTCTGGAAAATAGTTGCAAAAACATAAAGACTTTTAAAAGCAACTTTGACCAAATGAAAAATTTTGGCGAAAAAAATCATGGGAAAGTATTTGAGAAAGTTGGTTCAACTGTGACACTTTGGGAGCCAATTCGTGGATTAGTGGAAAATGAGTTTAAATTGTACAAACAAAGAAATGAATAATAAACGCACTACGTTCATGCAGTGCGTTGTCTCTGCTCCTTTCTTGACCGTCATGTCCTACCGGACACATACGTTCTTCGAAATCGGCAACGACAACTTGCAGGTGACCGTAATTTTAACCAAATCTAACAAACCCGAAAACAAATGGTACATCATCTTTCAAAGTCAGCTATTCTTCTGCTAATTGTTGCAGTTTTTGTATCGTGTCAACCGAAAAAACAAAAGAATGAGGGCTGGATTCAGCTTTTCAATGGTAAGGACCTGAACGACTGGAAGATCAAAATTACCGGGTTCCCATTGAACGAAAACTATGGAAACACCTTCAGGGTTGAAGATAGTTTACTGAAAGTGAGGTACGACCAGTATGAAAAGTTTGACGGTAAATTTGGGCACATCTTTTACAAACATCCGTATTCGCATTACCGCATTCGTGTTGAATACCGTTTTGTCGGCGACCAATGTCCCGAAGGTCCGGGATGGGCATTTCGCAACAGCGGCATCATGATTCACGGTCAAAGTGCCGAAAGCATGGAAGTGGAACAGGATTTCCCGGTTTCCATCGAAGTGCAGCTTTTGGGTGGCAATGGAAAGGACGACCGTTCAACCTTGAACCTTTGCACCCCCGGAACCAACGTGGTTTACAACGATACACTCTGGACACAACATTGTACCAATTCGTCGTCGAAAACTTATCATGGCGACCAATGGGTAACTGTTGAAGTTGAAGTTCGCGGCGATTCCATCATCAAACATATCGTGGATGGACAAACTGTTCTGGAATATTCCAAACCGCAACTCGATCCGCGAGATCCCAGTTTCCAGAAGTTGTTACCGGCCGACAAAAATATTCTGCTCAGCAAAGGTTCCATTTCGCTTCAGGCAGAAAGTCATCCGGTTGATTTCCGCAAAGTTGAATTGCTGAATCTGGGCAACGACTGCGATTAAGACCTTGTCGTGCGGAGATTCGTCATTCGGTTTGAGAGGCTTTTTTTCGTAACTTGCACATACTTTACTAAAAGGAGATGGTTATGGAAAGGTATCTCTGGTCAAAAGGATTTCTGAAAACACATCTGGAAATTACACACGGGCCCGATTTGGTTGGTTCCATTGTTTGGGAAAGCCTGGTGGGATCGAAAGCCCACGGACAGATCAAGGGGCGGCATTTCATCCTGAACCGCGAATTCTTTCTCTCCAAACTCGAAATATACGATGCCAATAATCAGGCGTTGCTGGGCACGATCATGGTTAACCTGTTCAACCCCAAAAGTGACATTATTATTAACGGGAAGCGATTCGAGCTTGAAATTAAAAATTTCTGGCAATCGCGCTGGTCGTGGAAGTTTAACGGTGCCGAACTGATTACCTATCAAAGCAACGAATTTTTGTCGACCGACAAAGGGACTATCGAAGTTTACACTGCCTGCACCGACGAAATTGAAATACTCCTGTTACTCGGTTTATTTGTTCGCAACCAGTTCATCCTGTTTATGGCTCTCATCCTTCTGCTGTTGATTATAGTTATATTCTGAAACTTGAAATAGTGTGAAATAATAAATTAAATTTGCGCTGCCTGAAAGAGGCATTAGAAATACATTTTCAAATACATACTGCACAAAGGAAAAAATATGAAACGCGATAAAATAGTGATTGGCATTTCGCAGGGCGATATCAATGGAATCGGTTATGAGGTGATCATGAAAACGCTGATGGAACCCCGAATTCTGGAGATGTGTACCCCGGTCGTTTACGGTTCGCCCAAAGTAGCTGCCTATCACAAGAAAGCACTCAACATCGAAACCTTCAATTTCAATCATATTCATTCGGCCCGCGAAGCCGATCCCCGCAAAGCCAACATCATCAATTGCATCGACGATAACATCAGAGTTGAGTTGGGTAAATCGAGCGAAATGGCCGGAGAAGCGTCGTACATGGCGCTCGAAAAAGCGGTGGAAGATTTGAAAAGCGGTGAAATTGATGCGCTCATTACTGCTCCTATCAACAAAGACAATATTCAGTCGGAAAAATTCAACTTCCCCGGGCACACCGAATTCCTCGCCGAGCAATTCAAAACCCGCGATTATGTGATGCTGATGGTGAGCGAATCGATGAAAGTGGGCGTAGTCGTTGGGCACGTTCCAATTACCGAAGTTTCAGCAAAAATTACCAAAGGAGCTATCCTGAATAAACTTCGGATCATTAACCAGTCGCTCGAAAAAGATTTTTTTGTGAAACGTCCGCGCATTGCGGTCCTGGGGCTGAATCCTCACGCAGGCGACAACGGATTGCTGGGCCGCGAAGAACTCGATATTATTATCCCGGCTATTCAGCGCGCCAAAGACGAAGGAATCATCGCCGTTGGACCTTATCCTGCCGATGGATTTTTCGGTTCGGGCGATTTCGTGAAATTCGATGCTATTCTGGCTATGTATCATGATCAGGGATTGATTCCGTTTAAGATGGCATCGTTTGACCGAGGTGTAAATTACACCGCCGGACTGCCTGTCATTCGAACATCTCCGGCGCACGGGACAGCTTATGACATTGCCGGCGAAGACAAAGCCTCGCCCGATTCGTTCCGCGAATCGTTGTATCTGGCCATCGATATTCATAAAAATCGCGCACTGTATCGCGATATCACCAAAAATCCTCTGAAAAAGTACGAAATCAATCAGGGGCAGGTTGACGAATCGATTGATTTTGAAGCACTCGACGATCAAATCTAATTTTATTTTTCGGGTATGTTCGAATACATCAAAGGTACAATTGCCGAGTTAAAGCCTTCGCATGTGATCCTGGAAGCCAATTCAGTTGGCTATTATGTGACAATTTCGCTGAATTCGTACACTCAACTGAATGGGAAAGACAGTGTTAAACTGTTGATTCATGAAGTGATTCGCGAAGATGCACATTTGCTTTACGGTTTTGCCACCGAAACTGAGCGGGAATTGTTCAGGTTGCTGATCTCGGTAAACGGAATCGGCTCCAACACAGCCATGATGATGTTTTCGTCGATGTCGCCCGATGAAATCGCCAACGCCATTCTCAACGAAAATGTCAACCTTCTGAAAAGTATCAAGGGGATTGGCATTAAAACGGCGCAACGTGTAATCATCGATTTAAAAGATAAAGTCGGAAAGTCGCCCGCC
>CAYRBM010000027.1:0-41234 GCA_964422425.1 uncultured Odoribacter sp. | reverse complement strand
TTACCCTACATTTGGTACTGAAATCTTTTTCAAATGGGAGAGGCAAACGCTAATGTATCAGATCGAATCAAAACAAAAGCCAAAGAGCTTGGCTTCATGGATTGTGGTATTTCAGAAGCACGTTTTCTGTCCGAAGAAATGGACAGGTTGATCAACTGGCTTCAGGAAGGAATGCACGGCGAAATGAGGTACATGAATAACCATCTTGAAAAACGACTCGATCCGCGCCTTCTGGTCGAAAATGCCCGCTCGGTTATTTCCGTTTTACTGAATTATTTTCCCGCGCAAAAGCAGGTTGATCCGGAAGCTCCAGTACTCTCGAAATATGCTTTTGGAACCGATTACCACGTTATAATGAAAGATAAGCTAGGCGAGTTGCTCAAGTTTATCCAGACAGAAATTGCTCCATGCGAGGGCCGTTGTTTTGTTGATTCGGCACCGGTTCTCGACCGGGCATGGGCCGCGCGGGCTGGTTTAGGCTGGATTGGCAAAAACACCAACCTGATTTCGACCGAACATGGCAGTTTCTTTTTTATTGGCGAGTTGATACTTGATTTGGAATTGCCGGTTGACGAAAAAATTGTGAGGAACCACTGCGGAAATTGTTCGCGGTGCATCGACGCCTGTCCTACAAAAGCACTTGTGGCTCCATTTGTACTTGATGCCCGGAAGTGTATTTCATACCAGACCATTGAAAACAGGGGAGAGATTGATCCGGAGCTGAAAGGAAAATTTGAGAATCGTGTGTTTGGGTGCGACATTTGCCAGGATGTTTGTCCGTGGAATCTGAAATCGGAAACTCACGATGAGCCTGCATTTGTAGCTGATGCTAGGCTGATGAATCTTTCGCGCGATGATTGGCATTCGATGGATAAGCCCACGTTTAGTGAGCTTTTTCGAAATTCGGCGGTGAAGCGAACCCGTTTCGAAGGACTTCAGCGAAATATGAAATTTTTGAAAGAAGAATAAAAAACAAAGGGAAGCAATTTGCTTCCCTTTGTGGTGCCACCAGGAATCGAACCGGGGACACATGGATTTTCAGTCCATTGCTCTACCAACTGAGCTATGGCACCATTTTGAGTCCGGTGCGGACTTTGTTTTTGAAGCGAAATTTTAGCTTTGTTGAACTTTCTGTTTCGCTTACGGGGTGCAAATATAGAGCAAATATTTAAACTACAAAAGAAAATGATTTCAACTCTGCTGTTTTTTTTGTGTTACATCTCGAAGGCTTTCTTTTTCATGTGATTATACTTTTGAAAAAGTTCCTACTTTTGCAAGCTATTTTCAAATACTTTTCAGGTAAATAATGCAGACATTCGTTTTAAAGAATGGAATCCGGATCATTCACCAGGAAGCAAATTCACCAGTATCTCACTTTGGTGTTTTGATCAATACCGGATCACGCGATGAGGAGGCGAACGAACAAGGTATTGCCCATTTTATTGAGCATGTGATATTTAAGGGAACTAAAACCCGCAAAGCTTTTCACATTCTGAACCGCATTGAGGATGTTGGCGGCGAACTGAATGCCTATACCACCAAGGAAGAAACCGCTGTTTATGCTACTTTTTTAAGCGAATATTACCAGCGTTCGATGGAACTAATCAGCGATATCCTCATCAATAGCACTTTCCCGGCCAAAGAGTTGGAAAAAGAAAAAGAAGTCGTTATCGAGGAAATAAATTCATACAAAGACAGCCCATCTGAACTTATTTTCGATGAATTCGAAGAAATCCTTTTTGATGGCCATCCGATTGCCCGCAATATTCTGGGCACTCCAGAGCTGATAAAAACCTTCAGTAAAAGCAGTATCCTGAAATTTATGGAGGAGAATTATCAAACCGATCAGATGGTTCTCAGCTCCGTAGGGAATATTCCAATGGCCAGGTTTATTCGCTTAGCCGAAAAATACTTTGGTTCTATTCCTGAAACCATCCGCAAAAAACCTCGTTCCGACGACTATCATTACCAACCCGAAACGCGTGTCGTGCAAAAGGATACCTTTCAGGCACATTGTATCATCGGTAATCTGGCACCAAATCTGTTCAGTCCGAAACGCATGCAAATGGTTTTGATGAATAACATTTTAGGCGGGCCATCCATGAATTCGAGACTGAATATGGCGCTGCGCGAGCGAAATGGGATGGCTTACAATGTTGAATCGGGTTACACCGGATATTTCGATACAGGGCAGTTTAGTGTCTATTTCGGAACCGACAAGGAAAACCTGGATCAGGCGCTGCGACTGGTGAATAAAGAGTTTCGTTTGCTGAAGGAAAAATCAATGGGGATTGTTCAGCTGAGTCGCGCCAAAAAACAATTGATCGGACAACTGGCCATTTCCACCGAAAACCGTGAAGACCTGATGCTTTCAATCGGGAAGAGCTTCCTGTTTTTCAACCGGGTTGACACGCTCGAAACCATCTTTCAGAAAATAGAGCAGATTAACAGCCACGAAATTATGGAGATTGCCAATGAACTATTTGACGAATCTCAAAATAGCATCTTAATTTATCAGTAGCCATGTCAAATCAGATGTTGCTTGAACAGTACATCCTAAAACACATTTCGCCTGAAGAGCCTTATTTGCTGGAGCTTGATCGCGAAACTCACCTGAAAGTACTTCGATCGCGCATGCTTTCGGGTCATTTGCAAGGCACGATTCTGACGATGATCAGCCGCATGATTAAACCCCAAAGAGTGCTCGAAATTGGAACATTCACGGGTTATTCTGCTATATGTTTGGCACAGGGGCTGGCTAAGGGTGGTCAGCTGCATACTATTGAAATTGATGACGAATTGGAATCAATTGCAAAAAAATACTTTCAGAAGTCGGGAATGGCTGAGCAGATTTTTCAGCATATTGGCGATGCCCGAACGATTATCCCTTCACTTAATCAACAGTTCGATCTGGTATTTATTGATGCCGACAAACGTGAGTACTGCGATTATTACAATCAGGTTTTCGAATACCTGCCAATAGGCGGATTTTTACTGGCTGATAATATTCTGTGGAATGGGAAAGTGGTCGATGCGGATGCTGCCAGCGATGAACAGACGAAGGGAATTCTCGAGTTCAACGATTTGGTTCAAAATGACCCAAGGGTCAGGAATGTTATTTTACCTGTGAGAGATGGAATTATGATGGTCGAGAAAATTGCCGATTAAACCATAGGGTAGGGCAGATACTACAGAGAATCGATCTCGCTTAAAACCATGCGGGTTAATTCGCGATTTTGAATGATTAAATCTTTGACTGTTGCCTTTTCTCTTCCTGTTAAAAGTATAATCCTGAGCTCCACCAAAACAGTCTGGTAGAATTCGAAAATATTCCAGGAGAGCTTTCCTGCAAAAGGAGCCACCAGGAAGCATCCAGCTGAAATCATCCATGAGCCTGTGAGAAGTCCGGAAATCAGCGCTTCCAAAAGGTAAAAAAATGGAAAGACAATCAATCCGACAACAAAGTTAAAAGTGCTCAAAAAAGTATGATTTTTTACTTTGCGGCGAAGAATGCGGCGGGGAACAAAGAAGGGAAGTGCATTCAAAATAAACCCAACTGCAAAAAGTGGAAAAGAAATCAGTACGACTAAAATTTTAATCATCAGCTTCAAGGTGGAACTTGACGCTACAACCGAAATCTGATTTTCGGATAATCCGGCGTCGCCCAACAGCTTAAAATAGTAATTGCATTTCCCGATAAGTGACTGAAAAGATTCAGGATTAACTTCTTCTAGCTTCTCAAGTCGATTGATTAGTTCTTTCTCAGCAAAAAATAGCTGCAATATTCTGTTTTTATGAAAGAAGTGCTTTTTTGAGAATGCTTTCCCGGCTAGTTGTCTGATGTTTTCATAATCTTCGTAGTGGACAGAACTTTCGATATTCATTGTCAGCGGACGAAGACGCTCATAGATTTCATCACGAAGATTTAACATCGCTTTTTGAGCGTTATCCTTGTACTCCTGACGATAATTGTCAATTGCAATGGATTCGCCATATCGAACAATCAGTGTGCGGTTAAAATGCCAGTAGTGGCTGTAAAAAATACCTACCGGAACTATTTGCAGATTCAGGCTGAAGTTGTTTTTATCCTCTGATTCGAGGGCTATACGCGGAATTGCTTTTTTATGGGGAAGCATCTGCCGGCGACCAGAATGAGCTGCTTCCGGGAAAAGCGCAATTGTTTGATTGTCTTTCAGAATTTGGGCTGCCTGCTCAAAAATTTGCTCATTATTCTGAAGATTTTCTTTCCCGTCGCGAATGCGGTAAACAGGTAGAAGTTTTAAAAATTTCAGAATTTTTTTGGCCAATTTTGATTTAAAAATATCAGCCCGTGCCAGCCAAACCGTCTGAAAAGGATTGGTACAAACCAGTGCAAGAGGATCCATCAGTGCATTTTGATGGTTGGGCGCAAAAATGATTGGTTTTCCGCGTGGAATCAAGTCGCGTCCCGTGACTACAATTCTGCGATGCGATAGCCAGAAGGCGAAACGCACATACAAACGCAGCAACTCATATCTGGCTGACCAGTCTGACATCTTACGCTAACAGGGGTTTTCTCGACCAGAAAAATGCAATTGACAAGCCACTGATGATATGCCAGATTCCCCACCAGGCCGCAATAACCGCCATTCCTCCCAGTTCCATTTCCGGTGGGAAAATTTTGGGATTGAACATGAGAGCTAAGGCTAATCCTGAATTCTGGATGCCTGTTTCGATGGCAATGGTGCGTTGATCCTGATGTGGGCATTTTAGCGCATAGCTAAACAGGAACCCGGTAGCCAATGCAAGACCGTTATGTAGAAGAACGATAATGAAAACCAGGTGCACGTAGCTTGTAAATTGTGAAAAATTGGCTGAAAGCATGGCAATAACCATCAGCACAAAAAAAAGTAAAGAACCTCTGTTGATAGGCTTCTTGATTTTTTCAGTCAGCTTTGGAAATTTTTTGGAAACAAATAATCCGACAATGACCGGGATTCCTAAAAGAATAAAGACGGTCTGAAACATTTGGTATTTATCTATTTCAAGCGGACGAACCAAGCCGGCAGCACTGTGGGCATTGTAAAAATCAATGTAGAAGTTTCCCCACAAAGCAAAATTGAAAGGAGTAAAAAAAATGGCCGCAAGAGTGGATGCTGCAGTGAGACTAACCGAAAGAGCCACGTTGCCGCGAGCCATTGAGCTGATAAAATTGGAGATATTTCCCCCCGGACAAGCAGCAACTAGAATCATTCCGAGTGCAACTGTCGGCGTAGGATTTATTAGAAGTACAAGTAAAAACGTAAACGCGGGAAGTAAAAATGTTTGGCTGATAAACCCTGCAATAGCAGATTTCGGTTTTTTCAGTATATCCTCAAAATGCTCAATCTTAATGTCGAGAGCTACTCCAAACATGATAAAGGCAAGGGCAATGTTCAAAAAAAGTAAGCCTGAATTCGAAAAATTTAATCGAACATGATCGAGCACTTCAAGCGATTGGTTCATAAACATCTTTATTTTTTCGAAGTTAAATGCCTAAAAATAAAAAACTATGGACGAAATGCACTATTCATCCATAGTTTTTTGGAAAAGTCTGTTGAAAATTGGCTATAACCCCAACAGAGTCATAATTTTTTTCGGGATATCTGTATTTTCAATTATTCCGGTGAAATTTTCGGCTCCCGGTCCGTAGGAAAAAACAGGAACCATAGTGGCAGTGTGGTCGCCCGTCGGGAAGCCACCTTTTACCATCCCTTTTTTAATATCGCCACCAACCAGGGCCAAACCTCCTGTTTCATGATCGGCAGTTACAACAATTAACGTTTCGCCGTTGTGCGATGCAAATTCGAGCGCTTTGCCAATAGTTTGATCGAAATCGAGCATTTCATTTACCACGTATGGCATATTATTCTGATGTGCACCCCAGTCAATCTGCGATCCTTCAATCATGATAAAAAAACCCTTTTTATTTTGCGACAAAATATTCAATGCAGTTTGGGTCGAAACCGGCAGGCTCATTTTGCGTTTTGGATAAACTTCGTTGTGTTCGTCGGCAGTTAATCCTACCAGTTTGCCACTTTTTACCTGAGCAATTTCGTCCATATTACGCAGTACCTGGTATCCTTTCTCTTTCAGCTCGCTGACCAAATCACGTTTGTCTTTGCGCGCAGCAAAATGTTTGTACCCGCCACCAATAAACAGATCAATATCTGTTTTCAGAAAATCAGCAGCAATATCTTCATAGCTTCCCCGGCTTCCCTGGTGAGCAATGAATGAGGCAGGTGTGGCATGTGTGATAGCTGAAGTTGAAACCAATCCTGTGGCAAGCCCTTTCTCTTCAGCCATTTCCAGAATAGTTTTGATGGCAATAGTATCCGTATTCACACCTATAGCTCCGTTATATGTTTTTTGTCCAGTTGCAAGAGCAGTTCCTCCGGCGGCTGAATCAGTAATGTACCGGTTTGATGATTGAGTTTTCGAAAAACCCACATTTTTGAAGTTTTCAAGGAAAAGATGTCCTCCGTTTGCTGTAAGACCGGCAAAAACATGCGATGTTCCCATTCCGTCACCAATGAGCAAGATTACATTTTTTGGTTTTTTTGCCTTAAACTTTTGTGGGAACGTTTTTACTTCATAAGTAGTCCTTCCAACATAAATTTTAGTTGAATCTTCTTTTGAAACAGTTTTGTAATTCTCCTGAGCAAAAATCTGTTGGGTAAATAATAACAATGTCAGGCATGCAGTCAATCTGATCTTCATGGATTTTTAAAATTAATTGGTTTATATTAGTTACAAGTCATGATATTTGGGTGGTAAAAATAGTTGAAAATGAATTTCATGTTCAATGTTTTTTTGTTAAAAAACGATGGATTTTTTTGAAATAGACAAAATGTAACAACTATTCGAAACCTAATGTTTACCAGATTAAATTTTTGCTGAGTCTTTAAGTGATTCAGCATTACTTTTACCTTATGTCTTTGTATTTTTGCCTTATCTTTAGCGGCTAAAATCATCTTTCTATGATCAGATCAATGACAGGGTTCGGAAAAACCGAATTCGAAGTAGGAAATAAAAAAATTACGCTCGAAATTAAGTCGCTTAACAGCAAACAGCTCGACATCAATACCCGTGTTCCGGCACTCTATCGCGAAAAAGATATTGAGATTCGTCGCCTGATTTCAGAAATGCTCATTCGCGGGAAAGTTGATTTTGCACTTTACCTCGATAATCTGGGAACCGAAAGCACTTCGAAAATTAATGCTGCCATTGTAAAAGATTATCACCGTCAGTTATCTGAGGTTTACCGCGACTTAAACCTTGAAGTGAATGAATCGATCATGCAAACCATTATGCGTCTGCCCGATACGGTAAAAATGACATATGAAGAACTCGACGAAACCGAATGGCTCGTGGTTCGTGAAAATCTGGTAAAGACGCTCGAAGAACTCAACCGGTTCCGCGACCAGGAAGGACAGGCCCTTCGAATTGACATTGAAAGCAACATCAAAAATATTCTCGATTTGCTGGCTCAGGTCGATCCGCACGAAAACCAGCGTATGGACAACGTGAAAGCCCGAATCCTCGAAAGCCTCGAAGCGCTTCAACTGAACGGAAATATGGATAAGAACCGCTTCGAACAGGAGTTGATTTATTACATGGAAAAGCTCGACATCAACGAGGAAAAAGTACGTTTGGCCAACCATTGCAGCTATTTCACCGAAACCATGAACGAAGACGAACCATCGGGACGAAAACTTGGTTTTATCGCTCAGGAAATTGGCCGCGAAATCAATACACTTGGTTCAAAAGCCAACGAAAGTAACCTGCAACGTATTGTTGTTCAGATGAAAGATAACCTTGAAAAAGTGAAAGAACAGGTTTTGAATGTATTATAAGGCAAAAGTCAAAAGGTAAAAGGCAAAAAATATGCGGAATGATCTGCAACAAAGATTATTTTCATTTGCTGTCAGAGTTTTTAGCTTCTTAAAAACCTTGCTACATTCGCCTGAATATTCGGTCGTTCGCTATCAACTTGACAAATCTTCAACATCGGCAGGAGCAAATTATGAAGAAGCTCAGGCTGCATCTTCAAAGCCTGACTTCATTTATAAAACTGAAATTTCATTAAGGGAAATGCGAGAAAGCAACTACTGGCTTCGACTTTTGACTGCAACGGACCAGTCAAATAAATTCAATCAGGAAGAATTGAAATTTCTTGAAAGCGAATCAGAAGAATTAAAGAAAATACTTGGAAGCATTGTTTCCAAATCAAAGCAAAACAATGAACATGAATAGGGGGTATTTTTACTTTTGCCTTTTTACTTTTAACTTAACTTATGCCCGGTAAACTCATCATATTTTCAGCGCCATCTGGAGCAGGTAAAACCACGATTGTGCGCCATTTACTCAGTCAAAACCTCGGCCTCGAATTTTCGATTTCGGCCACCAGTCGGGCCATGCGGCACACCGAAACCAACGGCAAAGACTATTATTTTCTGTCGGCAGAAGAATTTAAGGCCAAAATTGACAACAACGAATTTCTGGAATGGGAAGAAGTTTACACCGGAACGTTTTACGGTACGCTGAAATCGGAAGTGGAACGCATTCGCAACAACGGAAAGCATGTTGTTTTCGACGTGGATGTGGTGGGCGGATGCAACATCAAAAAATACTACGGCAGCGAAGCACTGGCCGTTTTTGTGCAGCCGCCCTCGGTTGAAGAACTGCGCAACCGATTGATTTCGCGCTCGACCGACGCCCCGGAAGTGATTGAAAAGCGCGTTGCAAAAGCCGAATACGAGCTGACTTTTGCTGATCAGTTCGACTGCATCATCATAAATGAAGATCTTGCAAAAGCATTGAAAGAGGCAGAAAAGTGTATTCGTCGCTTTATCGGGTTATGATTTTAGCATTTTTAGATATTCTTGAAGTTAAATGTAGATAAATGAACAGATTTTTTTTCATAACACTTGTGTTGCTGTTTTTTTCTTGCGCAAAGAATAATCTACGAAATGAAAATCACAAAGTAACTATAGAGAAGATTATAGGAGCTTGGGGAAATGATGAAAATGGGAATGCAATCTTTCAAATAGATAAAGATTCTATCTTATATGTCGATCCACTAACAAAGTATAAATACATTTTTACCCAGGACACTTTGTTGATTTATCAAGATAATTTTGCGAACAAACTTTTAGTTTTAAAAGTTGACAATGATTCTTTGGTCATAAAAAATCTGACATATTCAGTAATTCAGAGATACAATAGAAGAAAATAAAACCATGATTAAAACCGGACTTTACTTTGGCTCGTTCAACCCGATACATGTTGGGCACATGGCCATTGCCAATTACATGGTCGAATACACCGAAATCGATCAGCTTTGGTTTGTGGTAAGTCCGCACAATCCACACAAAAACAAAAAAACTTTGCTCGATGATTATCAGCGCCTCGAACTGGTGAACCGTGCAATTGGCGACGATTTGCGCTTTCGGGCCTCGAAAGTAGAGTTTGGCCTGCCCAAACCTTCGTACACCATCGATACGTTGACTTATCTTAGTGAAAAATACCCCACCCACCAATTTTTTATCCTGATGGGCTCCGACAACCTGGAAAGCATTCACCGTTGGAAAAATGCCGACGTTTTACTGGCCAATTACGACATCATCGTTTATCCACGCCCGGGCTTCGATCCCGAAACAGCAAAAAAATACCCGCGTGTGCAGGTAGCCAATGCCCCGCTGATGGAAATTTCGTCCACCTTCATTCGCGACTCCATCAAAGCCGGCAAGGATATGCGGCACTTTTTACCTTACCGCAGTTGGGACTATCTTCAGCAAATGAATTTCTATAAGAAATAGTTCGAATTCCACATTTCATTTTTCCCCGTAACTTGAAATTTGGAACCTGCAACTTGAAAATTATATCCAGATATTTCTATATTTGCATACGTTTAAAACTCCGAGTTTTATAGGCTAAGTGCCTGGCATACGCTTGTAAAACCGACGGGTTGACGCGGAAACGCTTCAGCCTCCCGATTTTCGCAGATGCGGATTGACTTTGGAAAGGAGATCACTATTACCCGGATTCCCGGTTATCGTCAGGTATCTTCTCTCCGCAAAAAACCTGAATGGCAGCAAAACTCGAAAATATGATCCTGATTTCCGGCTCCGGACGAAACGTCGGGAAGACGACTTTCATTAGCTGGATTATCCGGCAAAATGCGCCAACGAATATGGTGGCCATCAAGATCACCCCGCATTTTCACGAAGCCACTTCCGGATTAATTCCCATACATATTGCTGAAAACTATGCCGTTTATGAAGAAACCGACCGCTTTTCAGAAAAGGACACGTCAATGTTCCTGAAAGCTGGCGCCAAACGCGTATTTTTTATTCAGGCCAAAGACGACCAGTTGAAAGCGGCTTTCGACCTCGTTTCAGCACTGATTGATTCGAAACAACCGGTCGTTGTTGAATCAGCAGCTCTTCGAAAAATTTGCATTCCCGGTTTGTATATTTTCATTCAGAAAAGATTCGAATCGGTCAAACCATCTGCCCTCGAAATGCAAAAGCTGGCCGATATTTCTGTATTTTCGGAGGAAGAAAGTTTCAGCATCGATCCGCAAACCATTCATTTCAACCAAACCTGGAAAATCCATGATCACGCTGCAGCAAGCCATTGATATCGCTTTTTCAACTGCACGGCCTTTAGGTACAGAGTTAATCGACTTCGTTCAGGCCACTGGCAGAATATTGGCACAAGAAGTTTTTGCCGATGCCGACATGCCTCCGTTCAACAAATCGGCAATGGACGGCTATGCTTGCCGTCGCAACGATTTGGGAAAAGTGCTGGAGGTACTCGAAGTCATTCCGGCGGGAAAAACGCCCGAATTTTCAATTGGTCCGGGGCAATGCAGCAAAATCATGACCGGGGCGCAGGTTCCCGAAGGCACCGACTTGGTTTTTATGGTGGAATATGCCGAAGAAACTGCCAATGGGCAGGTGCGTTTCACCGGCGAAAAATCGAATTCAAACATTTGCCTGAAAGGCGAAGACCTGAAATTGGGAGATCGGGTTTTATCAGCCGGAACGATGCTCCAGCCACAACATATTGCCATGTTGGCGGCCGTTGGCTGCACAAAACCGCTTGTTTTTCAGCAGCCCAAAATTGGAATTATCTCCACCGGTTCGGAGTTGGTTGCTCCCGAAATAACTCCCGGACTTTCGCAAATCCGCAATACCAATGGTCCGCAAATGTTGGCTCAAGCCACGAAATACGGTTTCCCGGCGATCAATTACGGAATTGTGAAAGACAATCCCGAACAAATCAGGCAAGTCATCCGAAAGTCGGTCGCTGAAAATGATGTGACCATGCTTTCAGGCGGAGTTTCGGTGGGCGATTTCGATTTTGTGCCCGGAATCATCGAAGAGCTGGAGTTCGTGATACATTTCAGCAAAATTGCGGTCAAACCCGGCCAGCACACCACTTTTGCGTCGAACAAAAATAAATACATCATTGGCCTGCCCGGAAACCCGGTATCGTCGTTCATCCAGTTCGAAGTTTTTGTTTTGCCTCTTCTCCGGAAGCTGATGAATTATTCTGTTCCTGAAATTCGGGTTCCGTTCAGGCTGGCACACGATTTCCGGAGAAAAAAATCGGACCGTGAAGAATGCCTTCCGGTTGAATTCTGTGCAGATGATGAAGTCCGGATGGTGGATTATCACGGTTCGGCGCACATTCATGGCTATCACCGGGCATTCGGTTTTATTACCGTTCAGGCCGGACAAACCGAACTAAAAAAAGGAGACATTGTGTATGTACGACCGCTTTAACCGATCCATCAGCTACCTGCGCATTTCGGTGACCGACCGCTGCAATCTGCGCTGCACTTATTGCATGCCCGAAGAAGGTATAAAATTGCTCGATCATTCCGACATTCTCTCTTTCGAAGAAATTGCTGATTTCACCCGATTGGCCGTAGCAAACGGCATTACCAAAGTTCGTTTGACCGGCGGCGAACCGCTGGTTCGAAAAGGAATTGTTGATTTAGTGGCGATGTTGGCAAAAATCGACGATTTGCAGGAACTGACCATGACCACCAACGGCATTTTACTGCCACAATTTGCAAAAGATTTGAAAGCGGCCGGTTTATCCCGCGTTAATATCAGTCTCGACACGGTGGATTCGGAGAATTACTGCCAGATAACCCGAAATGGTGAACTGGATCAGGTGCTGGAAGGAATTGAAGCTGCCTGTGAAGCCGGACTGGAACCCATTAAAATCAATTGCGTTTTGCTGGGACAACCAACCGACGACACCCGGAAACTGAAAGTATTTTGCGAGGAACGAAATCTTCGGCTGCGGTTCATCCACCAAATGAACCTGAAAACCGGCGAGTTCTCGACCGTTGAAGGTGGAGTCGGAGGAAATTGCAGTCGCTGTAACCGGCTTCGGTTGCTGGCTAACGGCGATATCAAACCCTGTCTGTTCAGCGACATGGCTTACAACATTCGTAAATTGGGGCACGAGGAAGCGCTGTACCTTGCGTTGGGCAACAAACCCCGTAGCGGAAGTTACAATCACTCCGGAGAGTTTTATAATATCGGCGGATAAAAAAACGTTGCGAGTTACGGGTTCCGAGTTGCAATCCGAAACCCGTAACCTGCAACACGAAACCCGAAACAATTTAAGATGAAAAAACTAACACATACCGACGAAAAAGGAAAGGCCAAAATGGTGGATGTGAGCCAGAAGCCCGACCAGGTGCGAGAAGCTGTTGCACGCGGATTTATCCGATTGCTGCCGGAAACAATTGAAATGATCCGTGACAACCAGCTAAAAAAAGGCGATGTGCTGACCGTTGCCCAAATTGCCGGAATCCAGGGAGCCAAGCGAACCGGCGAACTGATTCCTTTGTGTCACCCGCTTCAACTTTGGAAAATCGATGTGAAATGCACACTTCAGGAAAATGGCGTGGAAGCTGAATGTACCACTCTTTGCATTGGCAAAACCGGTGTGGAAATGGAAGCGCTGACCGGAGTCAACATTGCACTGCTCACGGTGTACGACATGTGTAAAGCTGTCGATCAGCAAATGGTAATCGAAAACGTCAGATTAATCAGTAAAACGAAACAATGAAAATCAAGATCTTATCTGTCAATATTTCTGAAAAAAAAGGCACGATCAAGAAACCTGTCGAATCCATTCAACTTTCGGAATTTGGAGTTAACGGTGACGCCCATTCCGGGAAATGGCATCGTCAGGTTAGCTTGCTGGCCGCCGAAAGTATTGTCAAATTTTCGGTAGAGGCGAGTCGAAAAATTCTATACGGCGAATTTGCTGAAAACATTACTACGGAAGGATTGCTGCTGCACGAATGCCGTCCGCTCGACCGATTTGTCAACGATTCGGTAGAATTGGAAGTGACCCAGATTGGTAAAAAATGCCATGGCGACAACTGTTCCATTTTCCGCGAAGTAGGAAACTGTGTGATGCCCAAAGAAGGCATTTTCGCCCGTGTGGTTAGCAACGGAGAACTTCGGGCTGGCGACGAACTGGAATATCTGCCCAAAATCATCAACATCCGGATCATCACCTTGAGCGACCGTGCCAGTGCTGGCGAATATGCCGACAAAAGCGGGCCGCAAATCCGGACGGTCGCAGCGAATTTCTTTTCAGGAATTAAACGGCTGACGGCCATCGAAAACCGTCTGATTCCTGATGATGCCGAGCAACTCACTAACGAAATCAGACTGGCCATTGCCGAAAGAGCTGATGTGATTTTCACCACCGGTGGCACCGGAATTGGCCCGCGTGACATCACTCCGGAAACAGTCCGGCCAATGCTCGATAAGGAAATTCCGGGAATCATGGAACTCATCAGGGTAAAATATGGCATGGAAAAACCGGCTGCTATACTTAGCCGATCTATCGCCGGAGTTTCAGGAAAAACGCTGATTTACTGTCTGCCAGGAAGCGTAAAAGCGGTTACCGAATATTGCAACGAAATTCTGCCAACCATCGAGCATTCGATTTATATGCTGGAAGGATTGGACAGCCATTGAAATACTTCAGGTTTTATTGTAATTTCGAATTGGTTTAAAATGATGCTGCCATGATCAACGCCATAATCCTTATCAACGCCGAACGCACAAAAATTAATTCAGTGGCCGAACAATTAGTCAATTTACCCGGAATCGCCGAAGTGTATTCGGTGAGCGGCCGATTCGATTTGGTGGCTGTCATTCGCCTGCCTCATGCCGACGATCTGGCCGAGCTGATGACCGAAAAAATAATCGGCGTGGAAGGGATTACCAAAACCGAATCGATGGTGGCTTTCAAAACTTTCTCGAAAGCTGATCTCGCCGGAATGTTCGAGTTGGGAGACTAGTTCTATTTCCTCTATCTCTGATAGAAAAATCCCATCCGGTTGACTCTAAACAAATCAGATTTATAGCTGTTTATGTGATCAGTTACGAAAAATCATAAACGTCATAAATTTGAAAACCATGAAACAAAAGAGTATTATTTTAATAGCAATTTTTTCGTTGGCAGTACTGCCGCTTTTTGCATCCGGTCCCACCGACAAAGTCTTATCAACCAAAGCAATCGAACTTGTTTTTCCTGAATTGCCTTACGCTTACAATGCGTTGGAACCGGTGATCGACGCCAAAACGATGGAAATTCATTACTCGAAGCATCACAAAGCTTACCATACCAATTTGTTGGCAGCCATAAAAGATACGCCTGCAGCAAATCTCGACCTGAAAAGCCTGTTTGCACAGGTGAGCAAACTTGCGCCAGCTGTTCGAAACAACGGTGGTGGTTATTACAACCACATATTGTTCTGGGAAAATATGGGACCAAAAGCAACTGAACCTTCTGCCGCTCTGAAAGCTGCGATTGAAAAGGATTTTGGCTCGTTCGATAAGTTTAAGGAAGAGTTTGCCAATGCAGCCAAAAAACAGTTTGGCAGCGGTTGGGCATGGTTGATCGTTGGAGCCGACGGTAAACTGGCCGTTACCTCAACTCCCAACCAGGACAATCCGCTGATGGATGTGGTTGAAAAGAAAGGGACTCCGCTGCTTTGTCTCGACGTCTGGGAACATGCTTATTACCTGCAATACCAGAACCGTCGTCCGGAGTACGTCGATAATTTCTGGAAAGTGGTGAACTGGGATACTGTAAATAAACGATTCGAAAAGAAATAATTTAAACAAGGCGGGCCAACAACCCGCTTTTGTTTTCTTTTAAACCTCAAAATATGGCTAAAAATCAATCGAAAAACCAATCGGTCAACGAAAAGCTGATCCTGTCGGCCAGTGCGATTACATTTCTGTATTTCGCCGGAATTCTGTTGATTGATCTCCTGAAACTGGATTGGGTTTTTCTCGGCGTTTTGCGCGAGTTGCTCACCATTCCATTTTTAATCGCGCTGGTTGTTTTGGGGGTTCTCTCCGGAATTTCGATTTACAAAGCCAAGAACAAACTTCGGTCACTTTCAACTTATGCCCTGCTGATTTTGCTTGCAACTATTCTGCTCCTGAGTTTGGCCTCGTAGCGAGCTTTTCCTAACTTTCACTACTCAAATATTCATTGCCATGATCGAAAATGTAGTGCTTATCGGAGCCGGAAATCTGGCCACGCAACTGGGGCTGGCACTCCACGCGAAAGGAATCATCGTCAGGCAGGTGTACAGCCGGAAAACGGAATCGGCGAAACAGTTGGCCTCTCAGCTAAATGCCGCGTTTACCAGCAATTTGTCGGAGCTTTTGCCCGATGCCGATTTATATGTCGTTGCCGTTAAGGATTCGGCCATTTCTGAAGTTCTGGAAAACGTCAACCTGAAAAGCGATCGCCTGATTGTGCATACCGCCGGAAGTGTTCCGATGCGGATTCTGGAAGGTTTTACTGAGAACTACGGTGTATTTTACCCGTTGCAAACTTTTTCCAAAAGCCGCGAAGTCGATTTTTCAACTATTCCAATTTGCATCGAGGCCAGTCATCCTTCGGTATTTTTTAAGCTTGAACAACTGGCAGGTCAAATATCAACGTCTATTCATCAAATCGGGTCAGAAGAGCGCAAGTCGCTACATTTGGCAGCCGTTTTCGTTAATAATTTTGTCAATCATTTTTATGCGTTGGGGGCCGAAGTTCTTCACGATCAGAAACTCGATTTCGATATCCTGAAGCCATTGATTCGCGAAACGGCGGCAAAAATCGAAAGCCTGCATCCGCTCGATGCCCAGACCGGACCGGCGAAACGGAATGATCAGAATATCATCGCCATGCAATTAAAAATGCTCCACGACAAGCCCGACTTGCAGAAAATCTATAGTTTTGTGACCGAAAGTATCTTTCAGTACCACCAAAAACAGTAGAATGACTTTTTTCAAAGATCGCTTAAAAACCATCCGTGGATTCATTTTCGATGTCGATGGCGTTCTATCGCACGACACTTCGCCTCTTGACGAGAATGGCGACCCCATGCGCACAGCCAATGTGAAAGACGGTTTTGCTATTCGATACGCACTAAAAAGCGGATTCCGGATGGCCATTATAACGGGCGCCAATACTCAAAGTGTAAAACTTCGCTACAAAAAACTCGGCGTCGAACACATTTACCTTAACTCGTTCGAAAAAACCGCTTGCCTCGATGATTTTCTGGCCAAAACCGGATTGCAGAAAAGCGAAATCCTTTACATGGGCGACGATCTGGTTGATTTCCCCGTGATGAAAGAAGTGGCTGTTCCGGTTTGTCCGTCGGATGCTGTTCCTGAAATTAAAGCTATTTCGCTGTACATTTCTGATCGGAAAGGTGGCGAAGGATGCGTGCGCGACGTGATTGAACAGGTGATGCGCTCGCAGCAAAAATGGGCCAGCCAGGAAATTGCCGGGATTAAGGCAGATTGAAAAGAACATTCCGAATAAAATAGGCTGCGGATTACGAGAAAAAAACAAATCCAGTAATTCGCAACAACAGACACTTCAGCAATGATTATGCAAAATCTTAATTCATACGAACTCATACTGGCCTCAAAATCTCCACGTCGCCAACAATTACTGGCCGACCTCGGGCTGAAATTTACGGTGCAATCAATGGATGTTCCGGAAGTTTTTCCGGAGGGATTGGGAATGACCGAAGTACCGGTTTATCTGGCTGAGTTGAAAGCCGAAGCCTTCAGGCCTGTCCTGAAAAGTACCCAACTGGTGATCACGGCTGATACCATTGTTTGGCTTGATGGAGAGGTATTGAACAAACCTGCAGATTTTGCCGATGGTTTCCGGATGCTGAAAAACCTTTCAGGAAAAAAACACCAGGTTGTTACCGGGGTTTGCCTGCTTTCAACCGAAAAAAAGGTGTCGTTTTATGCGCTGACCGATGTTTGGTTCAAAAAACTGAGCGACGAAGAAATCACCTATTACCTCGAAACATACCGGCCTTATGATAAAGCCGGAGCGTATGGCATTCAGGAATGGATTGGCTACATCGGGATTTATCACATCGAAGGTTCGTTTTTCAATGTCATGGGGTTACCCGTTCAAAGCCTGTACGAGCATTTGAAAGTATTCTGATTTTTGCAGAAAATTAGAAGGTTGAGGTTTAGTTTCTGTTTCGTTTTGTAACTTGAGCCCGCTTTAGCCTAATTAAAATCAGAACTATGAAAACCTCCGCTTTTTTGTTCCTCTTCATACTTGTCTCTGTTTCTGTTTTTACCGGTTGCCGGAGTCAAACACCCAAAGTCGGAATTTTGCTGCACAGCTACGAAAACGAGCGTTGGACCAAAGACAAAGATTACCTGATTGAGAACCTCACCCAACAGGGCGCCGACGTGCTGTTTGAGGTTGCCGACAACGACCAGAATAAGCAAATCGCTCAGGCTTCGGACATGATTAAAAATGGCGCCGACGTGTTGATTGTCATCCCGATCAACCAGAATGAGGCTGCGGCTATCGTCGAAATGGCGCACGAATCCGACGTGAAAGTAATTGCCTACGACCGCCTGATCAACGGCTGCAAACTCGATTATTACATCACTACCAACAGTACCCAGGTGGGAAAGCTTCAGGCTGAATATCTTACTTCGCTGAAACCCTACGGAAACTATGCCCAAATTTGTGGTTCAAAACACGACAATAATGCGATGAAACTGTTTGTTGGCCAGATGAATGTGTTGCAACCTTTCATGGAAAAGGGAGATATTCAGCTTGTGTACAGCGAATTTACCGAGAACTGGACGGCTGAAGAAGGAAACCTCCACGCCCGGCGAATTCTGGATCAAAATACCGACTCCGTTACTGCAATTATTGCGGGTTCCGATGCCATCGCCGAAGGTGTTCTGGCTGTTTTAAAAGAACGCGGACTGGAGGGAAAAATCATGGTGGCTGGTCAGGATGCAGCGCTGAATGCAGTGAAGGCTGTCATGAACGGAACGCAAACCTGCACCGTTTTGAAACCTTTGAAAGAAATGGCACGAATTACGACAGAACTGGCCGTGTCTCTTGCCCAGGAAAAACCGCTGAAAATGAAGTTTACAACCGAGAGCAACGGCAAAGCGCTGGTAAAATCGGTTATGATCGATGCCACGGTGGTAAACAAAAATAATGTCGAAAGTACGGTTATCGCTTCAGGATTCCATTCTGCTGCCGATTTGGGAAAATAATATTCAGTAATAAAATTTGGAACCACCGGAGCAAAAATGCAATTTCGGCGGTCTTCTTTTTTGCGAACATTAACAAAAACAACGAAGGTGATTTCCTTCAGATCGCTAAATTTGCGACTCAAAATTTTTAAAATCAGGAAAATGATCAGAACGTATTTCTGGATTGCAGCGTTTCTTTTGCTGACAATTTGCCCCGCTTTGGCCAAAGAGGGCATGTGGATTCCAACTTTGCTCAACAAATACAACATTGACGAAATGAAGCAAATGGGATTCAGGCTAACGGCTGAAGACATCTACAGCGTGAATCACGAAAGTATGAAAGATGCCGTTGTTTTGTTCGGAACGGGCTGCACCGGTGAACTCATTTCCGATCAGGGTTTGCTGATTACCAACCATCATTGCGGATTCGACGCTATTCAAAATCACAGCACCGTTGAGCACGACTACCTGACCAATGGGTTCTGGGCAAAAACACATCAGGAAGAATTACCCAATCCGAAATTAAGCGTCAGGTTTTTGACACGGATGGACGATGTGACCGCGAAAGTTCTGGTAGGAACCACCAATCAGCCCAAAGATTCGGTCGTCAAAATCATCGACCGGAATACCAAAAAAATTGTTGCTGAGGCTTCGGAAAAAGGACTTTACGAAGCTTCCGTTCAGCCGCTTTTCTACGGAAATCAATACTTTTTGTACGTTTACCAGGTTTTTGAAGATGTGAGGCTGGTGGGCGCACCACCGTCGTCAATCGGCAAATTTGGCGGCGACACCGACAACTGGATGTGGCCCCGCCATACCGGCGACTTCTCGTTGTTCCGCATTTACGCCAACAAAGACAATCAGCCCGCCAAATATTCGCCGGATAATGTTCCGTTCAAGCCTAAAAAGTTTTTCAAAATTTCGATCAAAGGTGTTCAGCCCGAAGATTTTACACTGGTTTTTGGATATCCCGGACGAACCCAGCAGTTTTTGCATTCGCAAGCCATCCGTCAAATTATGACACAGGGCGATCCGGATAAAATTAAAATCCGCGACCTGAAGCTGAAAATTCTGGCTAACGATATGGAGCAAAGTCCAAAAGTTCGTATTCAGTATGCCGCCAAGTATCAGAACACCAGCAATGCCTGGAAAAAGTGGCAGGGCGAAGTCAAAGGGCTGAAACGGCTGAATGCGGTACAGGTGAAGCAAAATTTCGAGAATGAGTTCAGAAAATGGGCTGCTGCAAACACCGAAAGAAGCCAAAAGTACGGGAATGTGCTGACCGAGTTGGAAAAACTTTACAATCAGTTGGAACCCTACACCAAAGCCAACGACTATTACGGCGAAATCGTCCTTCGCGGAACGGATATTTTTAGCCTGATTTCTTTTTTGGCGCCCATCGAGTCGCAGTGGGCAAAATTATCACCCGCCAATCAGGATAAAATCAAAAAGGGAGTGGAGGCCAAGCTGGCGGAGCATTTTAACGAATACAACCAGCCAACTGATGAAAAGGTGTTTGCCACTTTGATGAATGTTTATGCACAAGATCTTGACGCCCGCTTTCTTCCTGAAGATTTCAGGGAAATGATGAGTAAAATGGACCGCGGGGAGCTACTTGCCAAAGTTTACCGGAAATCGATGTTTATCAATCAGGAAAAACTGAAAGCCTTTTTTTCTTAAATTACTCCCAGAAAACTTGCAGAGCTGTCGAAAGATCCGGCTTTCCGAATGTTCAGCAGCCTGAAGAAGCATTTCGACATGAATGTTGAACCGTATTTCAACTCCATCCAAAAGCAGATCGACGACAACATGAAAACGTATGTCGCCGGAATTATGGAAATGAGCAGCGGCAAACCGCTTTGGGCCGACGCCAATAAAACACTGCGTGTGGCCTACGGAAAAGTGGAAGGCTACGAACCGATGGATGGCGTTGTTTACGACTACTACACCACGCTGACCGGCATCATGCAGAAAGACAACCCGAACATTTACGATTACAATGTGCCGCAAACACTGCGCGATTTGTATCAGAAAAAGGACTACGGAAGGTATGGCCAAAACGGTGTAATGAACGTTTGCTTCACCGCGTCGAATCATACAACCGGCGGAAACTCCGGAAGCCCGGTGCTCGATGCCAACGGAAACCTTATCGGCGTCAACTTCGATCGCTGCTGGGAAGGTACCATGAGCGACCTGATGTTCGACCCAGAACGTTGCCGTAATATTATTCTCGATATCCGCTATGCCTTATTTGTCATTGATAAAGTGGCCGCCGCCGGACATTTGATTGAGGAGATGGTGATTTTGGAGTAAATAAGCTAGTTATTATAAAAGAAGAGAGGCTGTTCTTTTGAAGAACAGCCTCTCTCGTTTTTAGAAAGTGTTTTAAATATTCTTGTCCTTTAGGATGACGTCGTGTGCACCTCCTTCAATAATACTGGTGGATGAAACCAGCGTGATTTTTGCAGTTTGCTCCAGTTCCGGAATTGATAAAGCGCCACAACTGCACATGGTCGAAATTATTTTCCCCAGGGTAATGTCGAGGTTATCTTTTAACTTGCCGGCATAGGGAACATAGCTGTCAACCCCTTCTTCGAACTTTAGCGCTTCGTTACCGCCCATATCATAACGCTGCCAGTTGCGGGCACGATTCGAACCTTCTCCCCAGTATTCTTTGACGTAATTGTTCCCGATCTTTAGTTTTTTTGTCGGGCTTTCGTCAAATCGGGCAAAATAGCGTCCCATCATAATGAAATCAGCTCCCATGGCAAGTGCAAGTACCATGTGATAATCCTGAACAATACCACCATCGGAACAAATTGGCACATAAATGCCTGTCTTTTCGAAATATTCTTTACGTGCTTCAGCTACTTCAATCAGTGCTGTTGCCTGACCACGGCCGATACCTTTCTGCTCGCGTGTAATACAGATGGATCCACCTCCAATACCAACTTTTACGAAGTCGGCCCCCGCTTCCACCAGGTATAGGAACCCTTCTTTATCGACTACATTTCCGGCACCAACTTTAACTTTTCCATGGTATTTATTTTTGATAAACTCAATGGTTTCTTTCTGCCATTCAGAAAAACCGTCGGATGAGTCGATGCAAAGAATGTCGGCACCTGCTTCCACCAGTTGAGGTACGCGTTCTGTAAAATCACGGGTATTGATTCCGGCTCCAACCAAAAGCTTTTTGTTGGAGTCGAGCAGTTCGTTCGGATTTTCTTTGTGTTCGTCGTAATCTTTCCGAAAAACAAAATATTGAAGATTCTGGTCTTTGTCAATGATAGGTAGCGTATTGAGTTTGTTGTCCCAGATGATGTCGTTGGCTTCGGTGAGTGAGATTCCCAGTTCACCGGTTACCAGTTTGGCAAACGGAGTCATAAATTCGCTGATCGGAGTATCAAGATTATCTTTGCTTTCCCGATAGTCGCGACTGGTAACTATTCCGAGTAATTTACCGTTTGAAGTTCCATCAGCAGTTATTCCTATGGTCGAATGTCCTGTTTTGAGTTTAATGGCCAGAACATCTTTTAAGGTATTTGAAGGAGTCAGATTGGCATCGCTGACAACAAATCCGGCCTTGAATTTCTTTACTTTACGCACCATCTCGCATTGCGATTCGATGGGCTGCGAACCAAAAATAAATGAGAGTCCTCCGTTTTTTGCCAAGGCAATAGCCATTTTGTGGTCGGAGACAGATTGCATGATTGCAGAGACGAACGGAATGTTCAGTTCTAGCTCTGGCGCTGAACCCTTTGAATACCTGACTAGAGGGGTCTTCAATGATACATTTTGCGGGAGACATGCTTTTGATGTTAATCCCGGAATTAGTAAATACTCATTGAAGGTGCGTGAAACGTGGTCGAAATAGCGGGCCATATATTCTTTTTTTAAGTAAAAAATTGCGCAAATTTAATAAAAATCAAATTCTCATCCAGCTTGTTCAGAATTCGCCTTTCTGAAATGCTGTCCCCATGAAACAAGCTATTTTATTGTTTTGATCGTCAGTAATGTCAACTGAATAGGTAGCGAGGGTTTTTCCGGAGTTTATTTCTTTCGCTATAGCGGTAAGTTTTCCGGATGAGATACCACGAAAGAAGCTGATAGAGGCATTGGAAGCCACCGCAATTCTTCCGTGCGAATTGGATGCGGCGGCAAAAGCAAAGTCTGCTAAGGTAAACAATGCTCCACCCTGAATAATGTCCACTCCATTCAGATGTTTGCTCAGGATTTCCATTTCGGCAACAGCTTCCCCTTTTCCAATCGAAACCAGTTTGATGTCATTGAATTTGGCGAAGCGGTCGTTTTTTAGTATTTGCTCCAGCTTTTTAATTCGGGCTTCCATGTTAAAGTCTGAGTAATGAAATAAAAAAAGCGGGTTGATAGCCCGCTTTTTACCTATTATCTTTCGATTAATAAAATTTTGCTCGCTTATCTACAATTTCGGTCAGCTTCCTGAGCGACTCGAACACCTGAGCACTCGCACGGTATCCCATTGCCTGTGCAAGTCGGGTCTTTTCACCTTTCACGTCATTATCCGAACTGGTTGTGAACGAATTTACCTTTACCAGATAAACTCCGTTGTTCCCTTCGATCGGAGCAGAAATTTTACCTTCTGAAAGGGTGCAAGCGGTTCCAACAACTGCAGGTTCAAAACCAACTGCAGGAATTGAAAAGGTTGTGAAGTTAACGCCTGAAGCTTCCTGAACTGTGGATGAAACCCGCGAAGCAACACCGGAAAGGTCAGATTGACCTGCAGCGGCGTTTTTCAGTTTTTCGGCAAGCATCTCTGCTTTTTTGTTTTTTCTGACAGCCAGTTCAACGCGGATCTTGGCTTCTGCAAATGATGCAGGTCCTTCTTCGGTAGCCTGTGTCATCACACCAACTACGAATTTGTTTCCGAATTCGAAGATCGATGATCCTTCCGAGCCAACCAGAATGTTTCCTTCTTCGGTCTGGAAAGCTGCACGAACCAATTGACGTGATGATTCCAAACCAGCCACTTCACGGTCGTTTTCGAGTAAAGTAGCCAATTTTTTATTTAATTTCTGATCGATTACTGATTTGTTGAAAGATTCCAGTGTTTGATTTTCGCTGGCAAATTTGCTGGTTTCAGCATATACTTTCTGGTAGGTTTCTGTGCTTGGTTCAACTTTACGGCTCAGCACAGCAATACGTACCTGGTTGGTTTCTTTACCTTTTTTTGTTGGTTTAATTAAATGAAATCCGAACTGAGTTGCAACAACAACCATTTTATTTACTTCAGTGGTAAAAGCACCTTCTTCAAATTCAGGAACCATCTGGCGGCGTTTGAACCATCCCAGATCACCACCTTTGGAAGCAGATCCCGGATCTTCAGAGAATTTAACAGCCATTTCAGCAAAAGTGCTGTTACCCAGTTCGATCACACGCTTAATGCTGTCGATCTTTGCCTGAGCTTTTTCAACGCTTCCTAAAGTTTGTGGATTAATCAGAATGTGGCTTGCCTGAACAGAGTCAGGTAACATTTTAAACTGATCAATTTTAGCTAATTTGTATTCGTTGTTCTCAAAATACGGTCCGTAAAAATCACCAGGCTGAGCACTGAATGCCCATTCGGCCAAATTAGCTGGAAGATCTTCTTTTTTATAAAAATTTGGATCGAAGCGAGTATCAGAGTTTACATTGATGTACTGGGCATTGTCAGTAACAGTAGAAAACTCCTGTTTGCTGTCCGAAATCCATTTTTGAGTTGCAGCATTGTCGGCGGCCGAAGGCAGAACTTCGAAAGTTACATACTCAATTTTGCGGGTTTTTTCCTGTTTGTATTCGTCTTTGTGGGCGTTGTAATATTCTTTCAGTTCGCTGTCAGAAAGTTTAACGGCACTATCGGAAACTGAAGAATAGTTTAGGACAACATATTGAAAGTTCGCACTTTTATTTTTGGCTTCCAGACTTTTCTTGGCTTCATCAGTAGTTACATACAAACCTTTTGCAACCAGCGAATTGTATTTAGAACGAATTCGGTCTAATTTGATCTGGTTTTCGATATACAACCAATAGGCTTTTTGTTCCGGAGTTGCATTACTTTCGAGAGATTTCAAAAACTGAAGGATCATTGATTTATCCAATTCTCCGGTTTGTGGATTTCTGAAAAGTTGCTGAATAATCGGGTGAGGATTGCTTCCCTGAACGAGGTCGAACAACTCTTCTGCACTAACAGCAATTCCTAGATTTTCAGTGGCTTTACCTAAAATATTCTCCTGAAGGTATCCTTGCCAAACCTGTTCGCGAATCTGTTCCCATGTATTTTCGTCGATTTGGTTTTGCTGAGTATTCATTTTATAGATTTCAGAAAGCTCTTCTACTTTCTTTTGAAATTCCGGATATTGAACTGATTCTCCATCGATTTCTGCAATTTCCATTTGACTGGGTCTCATTAATGTACTGCCTGAATTAAGCATGTCGCCCAGTATAAAAGCGCCTAAGGCAAGACCGATTACGATCGCTACCATTAAACCCCCACGGTTCCTTATGTTCTGTAATGTAGCCATTTACTGTTAGTTATTTTATTATAATTAATCAACTTAAAAATTCGAGGTACGAAGATAACAATTTTCAATATTAATCAACCTGATTCAATTTTTATTTTGGTTATCGTCCAACAGTTTAAGGTGTACCAATTCAATCTTGGTATTCGTCGCTTTGAGAATTTTAAAACGATACCTGCCAATATTGATTATGGTATTGATTTTAGGTATGCTTTCGTGATGAAACAGGATGAATCCGGCCAGTGTTTCAAAGTTTTCGTTCTTTGGAAATTCAAAGTTAAACGCTTCGTTTAGTTCGTCGAGTTCAAGCCGGCCTGAGAAAACGAATTCATTGGGTGCAGTCTGTTTGCGGATCAAATCAGTGATGTCGTGCTCGTCTTCAATTTCTCCGAAAATTTCTTCAAGGATATCTTCGCTTGTAACTAATCCCGAGGTACCCCCAAATTCATCAACCACAATTGCAATACTTAACCGCTGCTGAATGAACATGCTCAGAAGTTTGTTAGCTGGCATGGTTTCAGGAACGATGAGTACCTTCCGAAGATTCGATTGGATGGATTCCGGATTGGTGAAAATGACAGAATGATGCACATATCCGACAATGTTATCGATGTTGCCCGAGTAAAATAAAATGCGGGAATAACCGGTTTCTATGAATTTTTGCTGAAGCTCGTTGATCGTCGATTCGATGTCGAGGGCAACCATCTCGGTTCGAGGAACCATTATTTCGCGGAGCCTCACTTTGGAGAAGTCGAGCGCATTACGAAACAATTTTACTTCGCTGTCAACTGCTTTATTTTGATTGGAAGAATCTTGATTTTCGGGTTCTTTGACCAGTAGATCAAGATCGTTTCGGCTGAAAACCATTCGTTCGTTTAAATCTTTTATAGGCTCGTTCAGAAAAATTCTTAGGATAAGTTTAGAGCCCCAGAGTATGATTCGGGTTACGGGGTAGAACAAAAAGTAAAAAAAGGCAATCGGGATGGTAAAAAACTTCAAGAGCCCGTTTGGATTGATCAGGAAAATTACTTTGGGAAGGTACTCGGCTGTTAAAAGAATTACCAGCGAAGAAATGAGTATTTGACACAGAAGTAGCAAAAAAACTGAATCGGTGTGAGCCAAAAGATAGGGTTCGAGTAACTGTGAGAACGCAATGGCAAAGGTTACCAACGAAAGCGCATTGCCAATCAGCATGGTTGCAATAAACTGCCCCGGATTTTGAGTGTAAAGTGAAATCAGATTAGAAAAAATGGCATTCTTGTTTTTATCAATCTCAAGCCGAAGTTTGTTGGCCGAGATAAATGCTGTTTCCATTCCGGAAAAAAAGGCCGAGAACAGGATTGAGACCAGTATGATCCAAGACAATTCCATTGCTGTGCTTATTTGTCAACGTTTACATACATGTGGCCGGTGAGATTTCGAATGTGATACTTGGTAAAATCCTGATTCGATTCAAAACCTATTCCTGAAAATATCTGATCTCTTTTGATAATTTTCACAAACTGGTCGGATGAGATTTTTTGTTTCTGCGTATCCCAAACCAGATATTCTGTTTTAAGTGTGTCTCCATTCACATTGACGGCCACCACATTGTTTTTTGCCTCCCATCGATCGTCGGAATCGAAATTCTTGGCATATTGAGCCGATATGCTTGATACGATATTCATACGGGCATCGTATTTTTCAATTTTTACACCTCTCGGAAATTCTGTGAAGGGCTCTTTTTCATCGTCGTGCCTGATTAATTCCGGCGTTTGCAATTTAAACCGGATAACCGTTGAATCGGAAAAAATCATTTCGAACCCTTCAGCACTTAGCGACGGCAATTCCTCGGTACTCGAAACTTTATTGATGGTTGATATTTCATTTTCACATGAACTTAGAGCCAGGCATAGGGCCAGAATCCCCCATGTAATAGGGGAAAGACTCGTTGATTGGAATGAAAATGTTTTACGTTTTTGAATATTCATAACTGACGAAATGAAATCATTCATTGTAAGTTGTAAAGGTACGTGATAAAGCTAGAAATAAATAGCATTTAAAAGAAAAGCATTGCATCTCCGATAAGAAATGCAATGCTTTTATTCGTTCATTAGGTATAATTCTTACCTTTTTTCGCGGATTGTAGTGGTTTCGCCAATCCAGCCTCCCAAGGTATAAGATTGACCAACTGTCATACCATTAAAGAAGATTTCTTCTTTCGGAGGAAAGTACTGTGAATAAGTTGCAATCTTTTGATTGGCTTCGGCTTCAACAGAAGCATCTGCTTTTTTAGCTTTAGCATAGTAATCGCAGGCAACAAGGAAAACCAATGTTTTTTCGAAATCGCTTTCTCCGTATGATTTGCTATTGTGCGCATAAATGTCGCCAAGCATGATGTAAGCTTTACCTGCACTCGGGTTATTTTCAATTGATTTTTTCAGATAACCTCTTGCAACTTGCGGTTTCGAGAAGTTTAACTGACCAAGTTCCAGGTAATATTTAGCCAGATTGATCGGGTCTTTTTCAAGGTCGATGGCTTGTTTGTAATAGGTTTCAGCCTTATCAAGCTGGTCGGCTTTTACGAACAAACGAGCCATGTTGTATGCGGCTTCAGCTGAAGGTTCGAGTGAATAAAGTTTTTCTGATGCTTTGGCAAATAATGGGCTGGCATCGCATTTCTGACGATCCAACATGCGGATCATTTTTTTCAGGTCTTCAATGTTGGCGGCAATCTGGTCGAATTTTGGTCCGTAAATACTAATCAAAGCCTCGCAATCAGCGGCACCACTTGATTGGAAAATTTGATCAACAATATCACGAATATTAATAATATCTGCATTTGTTGGTTCTTTTCCCAGGTGTTTATTTAAATACTTAGAGGCAACATCGTAGCTTTCAATAACTTTTTCTTTGTCGAATTTACCCACGCTGTATAAACCTCTGGTTGTTTGCATCAGAAGCAATAATACAACAGCATCAGTTGTATCTTTCTGAAGTTTAGTTGATTCGCTGACATAACCATAGCCTTTTTCCCAAATTTGCTTTTTCTGTTCATCTGTCAGATTTTCGTTTTCAAGTGTATATTTCAAATAGTCAATACCTTGGTTCCCAATATTTAATCCTTTTCGATTAAAGTATTTGATCCGGTGGTCATAAATGTTCATCAATGTATCGATGTACTTATATTTTGTTGTATGATCTTTAGTTGCTTCAATAAAGCTTCTGTACATCTTTAATCCATGTATGTAAATATTCTCGTTTGATTTGGGATAAGTTTTGTACAACTTCCTCCAGGGTCCCAGTGCCGATTTGTAGTCTTTCTGTTCGTAAAACTGCCTTTCCAAAGTTATCAGGCTCATAAAATCTTTATCGCCGGCAGTAACAAGTTCAGCCGCTGTTTTGAGGATTGCTCCGGGTTCACTTTCTTCTGAATCTTTGGCGGGAATTACTCCGTCGAAACTAAAATCGATAACGTTGCTGGTGTTACCTTCAATGTCCAGTTTCTTTGTTTCATCAATAAAAGTAAATTTGATGTATTTACAATTTTCAGGAACATTGATTTCATAAATCCCGTCAAAGCTGGTCATAAACGGAGCTTTTGCTTTTTGCCCTTCAACGGTAACGCCAGCAGCTATTTTGCCTTCACGATAAACGGTTCCCTTAATAATGCGTTGGGCAACTGCAGTATGGCTTACCATAAATGCAATGGCCAACGTCAGAAAAATTGATTTAAATATTAAAGCTTTCATCTGTTTTGTTTTTTATTTGGTTTTGTATTTTTAATCGAATTTCCGTTTTACAAACCAGTAGTCGTACAGATTAAGGTACAGACTTAGTTTTGCATAGTTATTTTTTACCAGGTTTTCTTTTGTTGTTCCCTTTTTTCCAAACTCGACTGCAAAGTTAGCAGTTGATTTGGATTTTGGTAACGGTATTCCAGCACCAAAACTTATGCCAATCTCTTTGATCTGTCGGTCGTTTAGTTTGATGTAGGAATTTTCCTGATGAATACCGGCGCGATATTTAATTCGCTTTAAGTAACTCCTGATTGAAAATGCTTCGGGAATGTATTCAATACCGGCAGAAATGCGGCTTCTGTTGGTGAGAAGCGGATCTTTTTCAGCAATGAAGTTGTCTTTGGTGGAATTGGGGATCAATGTGGTTTTAGAATTATTCCATCCTGCAAAATAATAGTCCATATTAATCTCCAGTTTGTTCAGCTTATTGTAAGACAGCCCAACGCCAAATGAGGATGGCAATTTAATAACACTCTTTTTTTCTGAGATCGAATCAATCACGTCGGTAAGGGTTCCGGTTGATAATGATATGGCTTTATAGGAGTTCAGACGATACAGCGCTGTAAAGTCTGTTGCTTTCTCAAAAGTCACCCCAAGGGTTAGGTATTCGTCTTTTTTCAGTTTAAAATCGTACTGAAGCCCATAAGTAACCGAGAAATCGCGGAGACGGGTTCCTTCAGTTTTAGAGATGAAGAACAGGTTAGGGTCGTCGAATCCAACTCCTGTATTCTGATTGAGGCGGCCAAAAATGTAGTTCAGATTTGCACCGACTGATAAGTTTTTGAACGGACTGACAGATGCTCCGAAGAATGCTTTTGAAGTACTTCCTTCTCCTTTATAGCTGTGATAGACATTGCCAACACCTTCAACTTCCTCAGCGAAACCAACTTCATATCCCATATCAGAAAATGGCTGAATTCCCATTCCGGCACCCACCCATTTGGTAATCGGCCAGCTCATAGAAAAGTAACGGAAATTAACGTCGTCGGTGGTTAATCGGCCCCGATCACTTTTGTACCTTGAAAAAGTACCATCAAACCCGAAATCGAATACAAAAGACAAGCTGTCGTTGGCATTGTATGAAGCCGGGTTAGCCGAATTGATCTGTACGTTGTGACGACTTCCCAGGGAAGCTCCACCCATTGCTGCTGTGCGTCCGTAACTGTAGTGATTTAAATCTCCAATTCCGAAGCGTGAAAAAGGGGATGTAGTGTTGTTGTTTTGCGCATAGCCAGATAATCCACAGAAAATCAAAACCATCACGACTGATAAGGCATTATTTCTTTTAAGCATTGTGTTCCAGAATCCTGTTTAATCCTATTAGGGTCAAATTAAAGTGTACAAATATGGAATAATTTAATTTTTTATCAAAAAAATTAGAATCACCTCCAGTCATAATGATCTGTAAATTTTGATAATTTCTGTTAAAGAAGTCAATGGTCTGAGCAAGCTCAAATAAAACTCCGTTCTGAACGCCAGCCAGAATAGCCTCTTGGGTGTTTCTTCCAATCGGTTGAAAATCGTACTTCTTTTCCACGAGAGGAAGTTTCCCTGTGAATTGGTGAAGGGCTTTAAACCTCATTTCAAGTCCCGGAGAAATATTTCCACCCAGATAATGGCCTTGGTCGGTCACCAAATCGTACGTTATAGCCGTTCCTGCATCAATAATTAAAACATTTTGATCAGGGAACAATTCATTTGCTCCAACAGCAGCTGCCAGGCGATCGCGGCCCAGAGTTTCAGGTGTCTCGTATCGATTTGTAATTGGAATTGGGGTCAGGTGATCGAGCTCGATAAATTGCTCAAAATTTTCGTTCAGAAATTGTTTTAAATCTTCCGGATATGGCTTCACGCTCGACAAAATTGCTTTTTTAAGCTGGGGGTGTTCATCTTTAAGCATTTTAAGATGTTCAACAGTAAGGCTGTCAACCGGAACGTTGAACATCAGATCGTGTTGGTTGAACAAAGCAAGTTTTGTTCGGGTGTTGCCAATATCAATAACTAAGTTGATCAAATGAGCTAGTTTTCTAAACGTTGACTAATATCCAAAGCACTAACCGAATGGGTGAGCGCTCCGATTGAAATGAAATCGACACCGGTTGCTGCCACTTCGCGAAGGCGTTCGAGGGTCATATTACCCGATGCTTCAATTTTGGCTCTGCCGGCAATTAATTCCACACTTTTACGCATGGTCTCGTTATCCATATTGTCGAGCATAATAATGTCGGCTCCGGCATCAAGAGCTTCCTGAACCTGCTCCAGATTAGTGGTTTCGACTTCAATTTTAATGTCTTTGCTTATCTTGCTCCTTACGGCATTTACTGCATTCGTAATTCCTCCGGCTACTTCAATATGGTTGTCTTTTATCATGGCCATATCGTAAAGGCCAATCCGGTGATTGCTTGCTCCTCCGGTTTTTACAGCATATTTATCGAGTATCCTGAATCCTGGTAATGTTTTGCGGGTATCCAGAATAACCGTTTTAAAATCTTTTACTGCATCGGCATATTTTGCCGACATGGTTGCGATGCCTGACAAACGTTGTAAAAAGTTGAGCGCTGTGCGTTCTCCGATCAATAAAGCGCGATAAGTTCCTTCAAACTCAACCATTACATCTCCCTTTTTTATTCTTGAACCTTCGAGGGTAAGAACATTCCAGGTTAGTGTCGGGTCAAGTTTTTTGAAAACCATCTCAGCGACCGGGAGACCTGCTACTACTCCATCGGCTTTGGCTACCATTTTGGCCCGGCGTCGTGTTTCGGCCGGAATAATATTGTCGGTTGTTATATCACCACTGCCCACATCTTCGGTTAAGGCAAGATCAATAAGCGTTTGAGCTGCTTTTATTTCAAGTTCGTTCATTGGATTAACTACGGATTTCCTGAAAAATGAATTTTTGTCCCAGCTGCTGAATCAGGTGTGCACAAAACGCAGGATCTTCTTTCGGAAAATCTTCACGAATGTGTCCGCCACGACTTTCAGTCCGGATTAAAGCCGATTTGCAAATGAGGGTGCAAATATCAGTAATGTGTTTGATTTTTAAAAGATTGTATTCGTTAATTTTTTCGGGAAACTGGAGCTTTATCTCCTCCAGTTCGAAAATTGCCTCGTTTAATTTTTCAGCAGAACGAACTATGCCTGCTTTTTTGCTCATCAGGGTTGCAATTCGGTTTTTTGTTTCTAGAAATAAATTCTCATTCTCCTGATTAACATGAATAGAAATGATTGCTGAATATTCCTTCGCCATGTTTTCTTTCAGCATGGCCTTTTCTGCAGCTCGTTTCCCAAAAACAAGACATTCGAGCAGTGAATTGCTCGCCAAACGGTTTGCTCCCATAACTCCGGTTGAAGCCACTTCACCACAGGCAAAAAGTCCTTCGATGTTGGTTTCGCCGTGCAAATCGGTATGAATGCCGCCAACCATGTAATGTGCGGCCGGAGAAATTGGCAACAAATCGCTTGTCAGGTCGATGTTGTATTTTAATAAGGTATGATAAATCGTTGAGAATCTTTTTTTAATCTTATCCGGATTAAGGTGCTTCAGGCTTAAATATAAAAAGTCGGAATGATGAAGCTGGAGCTGAGTATATATGGCATGAGCTACAACATCACGCGGGGCAAGTTCGGCAAGCGGGTGAATATGCTGCATAAAACGTTCGCCTTTCGGATTGAGCAGCCAGGCGCCTTCTCCCCGAACAGCTTCACTGATTAGAAAAGCTTCTTCTCCCGGGATATATAAAGCCGTTGGATGAAATTGGATGAATTCAATATCGGAAAGCTTTGCTCCGGCATGGTAAGCCAGGGCGATACCATCGCCGGTTGCGGTGTGGGGATTGGTAGATCGGTCGTAAATACGGGATAATCCACCGGTAGCGATGATTGTGGCCTTTGATTTAAAAATAAGGTTACACCCACTTGTAAAGTCCAAGGCCTGAACTCCGTAACAAATTCCTCCTTCAACTAAAAGTTCAACAACTGTGGTGTATTCAAAGGCGGTAATGTTATTTTGTTCCTGAACCTTTTTCAGCATGAAACAGGTAAGCCCTCTTCCGGTAGCGTCGCCGCCTGCATGAAGAATTCTTCGCCGGGAATGTCCCCCTTCCAGTCCAAGAATAAAGTCTCCGTTGGCTTTGTCAAATTCCATTCCCAGGCCTATTAATTCCTGAACGCATTTTTGTCCTTCAGAAACCAGTATTTCAACCGCATCCCGTTCGCAAAGACCACGGCCGGCAACCAGTGTATCTTCTATGTGTGATTCAAAAGTGTCATTAGGATCAATTACTACGGCAATTCCACCCTGGGCATAATACGAATTGCTGATGTCGAGCTGCGATTTGGTGATAATGGCAACACTTCCGTTTTTTGAGGCATGAAAGGCTGCTGTAAGTCCAGCCAATCCACTCCCGATAATGATGGTATCAAATTCTTTGACTTCAATGGAATTTACGTGTGCCATTTTAAGAAAATTTTCTTACAAGGGCGCAAAGGTATAAAAACTGAAGAACAGGAGGATGAAAATCAATAGTTTTTAATTTCGAGCATAAATCCGCTGCCATGTATGTTGCGAATCTCAACCGATGGATCGTCAGCAAAAAGTTTTCGAAGTTTGGTTAGGTAAACATCCATGCTACGCGCGGTGAAGTATCCATCGTCGCCCCAAATCTTTTTCAATGCTGTTTCGCGGGGGAGCAGTTCGTTTTGGCATTCACAAAGCATTTTCAGCAATTCCGCTTCTTTAGGAGATAATTTTTGCTTGTTCCCGTCGAGATCAATGGTGCGAAGTCTGTAATCAAAAACTGATTTTCCGATCGGATAAAAAACAGAATCTTTAGCTGGCGATCCGTTTTGCCTTTTCAAAATGGCTTTCAGCTTGAAAATAAGAACTTCGGTATCAAACGGTTTGGTAATGTAATCGTCGGCGCCAATTTTATATCCTTTCAATACATCATCCCGAAGGTTTTTTGCTGTCAGAAAGAGAATTGGAATTTCGGAATTGATCTTGCGAATTTCTGATCCGATGGTAAACCCGTCAACATTGGGCAGCATTACATCCAGAATGCAAATGTCGAATTCATATTTCTTAAAATGTCCTAAAGCTAATTGTCCGTCGTCAACCCATTCTACATCAAAGTCGTTGATTTCGAGATAAGATTTTAAAACGGCGCCGAAACTCAGGTCGTCTTCCACCAAAAATATGCGGGGTTTCGAATTCATCACAGAAATTTTACTGCAAGTTATAAATTACAAAAGGATTGATGGACTGAAGGACTGATTTTATTCCCTGACAAAAGGGATGAATACTTCAAACCGGCTCCCTTTTCCCAACTCGCTGTGAACCGAAATATTTCCCTTATTCGCTTCCAGCACCGCTTTCACATAGCTCAAGCCCAATCCAAAGCCTTTCACATTGTGAATATTCCCGCTGGTTTGCCGGTAGAAACGTTCAAATATACGACTTTGTACGGCCTTTGTCATGCCAATACCTTTGTCTTCCACTGTAATAATTACTCCTTTTGCCGAATTTCGGGTTGATATTTTTATTTCGGGTGACTGGAGCGAGTATTTGTTGGCATTATCGAGCAGATTGTAAATGAGATTGGCAAAATGGCTCGGGTCGCTGGTCGCAACCGGATTGATCGCATCCAACTGACTAATAATGACTCCACCTTTTTTCTCAACCTGAAGGACAATACTTTGAATGGCATCATCAATTACATCATGCAAATTGAAAGCTTCCCACCTGAATTCGAAATCTTTTTTGTCGAGCCTGGCGATGGTCAAAATATCCTCAACCTGGCGGTTCATACGGGTATTTTCTTTTTTGATCATATCAATAAAATACCTGATTCGCTCCGGATTCTCAATAATTTTTTGATTCAAAACAGAGTCGGCAGCCACTGATATAGTTGCAATTGGTGTTTTAAATTCGTGGGTCATGTTGTTAATGAAATCCGATTTCATTTCCGATATTTTCTTCTGCCGTAGAATAAAATAAATACTCGCTGCAAAAGTTACCAGAACGATAATGGAGAAAATTAGTGATACCAAAAGCAACCAGTTCAGTGTTTTGTAGATGAACGATTCCTTATCGGGAAAATATACCGCAAGTTTTACATCTTTCTGAAAAATGGCATTAGGGAACAGGTTGACTTTGTAGTTGCTTTTTGCGAGCAAAAGAGTGTCGGCACTGGCAGACTTGTCTGAAAAGATTGAATCTTTGATAATGCCCACTTCAAAAGGAATTGGAATGTTTCGGTTTTTCAGCTCTTTTTTCAATACCTCATTTACCCGGTCAAAAGGCACATCTTCCTCCCACATCGAGATTTCCTGAACGACTTTATTTGATAATCGCTTTAGTTTATGCGCTTTCAGTTCAATTCGTTGTTTCAGTTTACCGGTCGAATCTTTCCACGTATCAAACTTGCTCACGAGCGAATCGAACCGGTGAATTCCATGAGTATAAACCGAATCGAGATTGCGGGCAATACTGTCGGCATTGATGAAAACGAATTTTTCCTCGTTTGCAGCGAGCGAATCTTTGTTTGTTGAAATCCTGTATTGATAGCCTTTTTTGTTCTTCTGTGCTTCAATAATCATTTCAATTTGTCGGGCAGATGGCCTCGGAGCCCGTGGCATAATTATCCGGCGCGGTCCTGGTCTGAAACTATTTGGTGGGACAGGCGGAGCTGGTGGTACTCCAACAAAATGCACCGTATCGAAAGCAAAATGATTAATGAGGCGAAAATCCTGGGTGGTTTCAAGTCGGTTGGTCGTGCTGGTAAGAGCTTCATTCACACTCCGGTCAAACAATTCATTTTTCACACGGATGGCGTTATTCATCCATACCAATTGAATGATGATAATTCCAACAATTGAAATACCCATCAAAGTGATAAGTCCGGTGATGATTTTTTTGTTCATGGTTCAAAGATAAACATTAAATATCGCGTTCACAGCACTTTAACTTTTTGTTAACAGATTTTAACCGCCTCTTAACTCATTGTTCAGCAACGCCAATCGTATCTTTGCTACAGAAACAAACGGTGAAATAATGCACTGCTTATTTTGAATCATAACTGAATAAATAAGAACACCATTTAAAGATTTAAACCATGAAAAACACTTTATTATCATTCGGATTGGCTGGTATGGCAGCAGCCATGCTTTCGTTCACACTGATCGAAAAAAGTACCGAGCTCCAGGAACCTCAGAAAAAGCGTCATGTTAAAATGGTCAAAATTGTTGACGGAAAGAAAATGGAAATCGACACCATTTTTGCAAACGACAATGTTTTCGTTTGGAATGGCGACACGATTAATCCGGTTAAACACATGAAAAAAATAGGCCATGCCGATTTCGACAAAATACATCGGTTTGACGTGAATGTTGACCGGAAAGACGGCAAAGAAAAAGTGATGATATTCAGGCATTCAGGGGAAGGGAAAGGTGATCCAATGTCCTGGGAAATGGATTCTGACGACATGGAAATTATTACGGAAGACATTGACTCACTGGGCAAAAAAATAGTTGTGAGAAAAAGAGTACAGGGTGGCGACCAGGATCACGTGATTTTCCTACGCGACGGTAACAGGAAACATTTTCCCGGAGTACCTCCTGTGCCACCAGTCCCGCCGGTTCCCCATATCAAGATGCTCCGCCATTCAGGCCAGGTAATCGATTTGAATGATCCGGATATTATTTCCTACCAGAAAAAAGATATGAGCGGTGGTCGCGAAAAGATTGAAATAATTCGCAAAAAATCGGATGATAAAGAAATGAATTTCGACTTTAAATTTGATCATGACTTCACCGCTCCAGTTGCTCCAATGCACATCAAAGAATTTAAAGAAGCGGGTAAGAAAATGAAGATAATGGAGAAAGATGTGAAAATTGATGGGAAAGAGGCTAAAGAAATAAAGGTTGAAGTTGAAACTGAAGAAAATAAATAGATAAGTAGTCCGTTAAAATAGATGTTCAGGCAACACGCCTGGAGACATGAAAACAATTAAACAGCAAAACAGAGTAAACAGCCGGTTATTTGCCGGCTGTTTTTTTATATGCTTTGTCGGACTTGGACAGAATAAAAAGAAAAACCACCGAAGGGGGATTCGGTGGTTTAAATACCTTAACAACAATATGTCAGGTTTACACATACCGTTTTGTTCTAAAATCTGATGCTGTTTAATTCTTCACATGAAAAAAATCACGTTATGTGTTTATGAATTCAAATTTACGAAAAGCAAATGTTGCTGAAATTTATTTTCTGCGAACAACTGATTTTGGCAGGTGAACGGGCAGTGATGAGCGGAAATGAATAAAATTCGGAGTCAGTTTTGTTGTTAAATGACAACCCAACATTAAATATTCTCCTAATGTATCCTGTTAATTTTTTTAGCCGATAGCCCTAAAACATATTTTAAGTGTATTTTATACAATTATATTTGTGTCGAATATTAATTGAATTAACTGACTGGAAATGAAACTACGAATTAATTTTTTTCTGATTTGCCTGTTGTTTGCAGGAACTGCTGTCGTTTTGGGGCAATCCAAAACATTGGTGGTTAAGGCGGGAACTCCGGTTGCTTCAATCCAACCAACGATGTGGGGATTATTTTTTGAAGACATCAACTTTGCTGCTGATGGGGGCATTTATGCTGAACTTGTTAAAAACCGGTCGTTCGAATTTATCAAACCCTGGATGGGATGGAAAAGATCTGGCGAAGAATATGTGGGCCAATTCCAGATCATCAACAGTCAGGATGAAAATAATCCGCGTTTTCTCCGCATTGAATCTTTGCAGGGAAAAGAACTTTCGATGACAAATGAAGGATTTCGCGGAATGGGAGTGCTTTCAGGCGAAAACTACCTTTTTTCTGTTTTTGCCCGCCAAAGTCAGGGAAACTTTTCCTTGACCATTGAGTTGCTCGATTCGGCAAACAATATCATTGGCAAATCGGAGTTGAAAGGCTTTTCGAATGAATGGAAAAAATACGAAACCAGCTTTAAAAGCTCGGCCACCGATTCAAAAGCCAAACTCCGCATAACACTGGTTGGCAAAGGAGTTTTAGAAGTGGATATGATTTCCCTTTTCCCCGAACATACCTGGAAAAACCGAAAAAATGGATTGCGTGCCGATCTGGTTCAAAAGTTGGCCGACCTGAAACCCGGATTTATTCGGTTCCCCGGAGGCTGCATTGTGGAAGGTCACGAGCTGGAAACACGCTATCAGTGGAAGAAAACAGTTGGAAATGTAGAAGACCGAAAACTGATTATTAACCGTTGGAATACTGAGTTTCCACACAAAAATGCTCCTGATTATTTCCAGTCGTACGGACTTGGTTTTTACGAATACTTTTTGCTGGCTGAAGATATTGGCGCCGAACCTCTTCCCATTTTGAACTGCGGAATGGCCTGCCAGTTCAATTCCACCGAACTGGCACCGCTCGACGCACTTGACCCCTATATTCAGGATATTTTGGATTTGATTGAATTTGCCAACGGTACCGTTTCAACCAAATGGGGCAAACTTCGCGCAGATATGGGGCACCCGGCTCCCTTCAGCCTGAAAATGGTTGGTGTGGGCAATGAGCAATGGGGAACTCAGTACATCGACCGGCTGAAAATTATCCTGAAAGTTTTAAATGAAAAACATCCGGAAATAATTTTTGTAGGAGGTTCAGGCCCTTCTCCCGATGGGAAAGATTTTGACTACCTCTGGAAGGAAATGCGCAACCTGAATGTAAAAATGGTGGATGAACATTATTACCGCAGTCCGGAGTGGTTCTTGCAAAATGCTGCCCGATACGATTCATACGATCGCAAAGGACCAAAAGTATTTGCCGGAGAATATGCCGCCCACGATAAGGACGGAAAAGATTCGGAATCGCGTAATACATGGAAAAGTGCGTTGGCCGAAGCAGCTTTAATGACCGGACTGGAACGCAATGCTGATGTGGTTCACATGGCGTCGTATGCACCGTTATTCGGAAATGTGAATGCATGGCAGTGGCGTCCCGACCTGATTTGGTTCGATAACCTGCATTCGGCTGCCACGCCAAATTACTATGTGCAAAAGTTATTCTCCACCAATGCAGGAACCGATGTGGTGGCAGCGCTTATTGATGGAAAGCCGGTTACTGGTCAGGATAGTTTATATGCTTCAGCTTGTATTGATTCAAAAACATCGGAGTTAATCCTGAAACTGGCCAATGTCACCAACCAACCTGTTTCCATCAATGTGGCTCCCGAAGGCCGGAAGATTGCATCAAACGAAATGAAGTTGCAGGTGCTTTCAGGAACAAATCTTGCTGCCTACAACGTAGTGGGCAAACCCGAACAAATTGCACCGGTGGAGCGCAGGCAAAACATTTCAGGTAAAAAAATTGTTTTATCGCTGGATGCCTATTCGTTGACGATTGTACGTATTCCGCTCAAAAAGTAGTGTTCAGTAATTTGATAATAAAGGACTTCTCTATTAAGTTGATTCGCATGGAGAAGTCCTTTTATTTTTCATGATATTTTCTTTTCAACCATTCTTCAAACCTAAATTACAATTCTTACCTTTCAGCATTAATTTTGCATTCGATTGCACAGTTTGCAACTAAACCAAACGATTAATTCCGAGTCATAGTTTGGCAACTGTTTTCTCAGGTTGCAGGTAATTAAATAATGAATAGTAACCAACTAATATTTAAATGCATGAAAAAAGAAAATGAAGCTTCGCGGCGGTTATTTTTGAAACAAGCTGCTGCTTTATCGGCGATGTCGGTATTCCCGACGATTCTCACAAAAGCTATGTCGGGAAATTATAATCCCGCCGCCGGGCTGGCCGGTGCCAACGAACGTGTAAACCTGGCCTGTTGCGGAATTGGCAATCAGGGAGGTTCTGACATTAATTCACTTTACAATACGGGTTTGTGCAACATCGTGGCTTTGTGCGATACCGACATGGGCGCTCCACACACCCAGAAAACACTGGAAAAATTTCCGGATGTTCCCCGATTCCAGGATTTCAGAAAAATGTTCGATAAGATGGCCAATCAGATTGATGCCGTTTTAATTGGAACGCCGGATTTTTCGCATTTCCCGATTACCATGCTGGCTATGTCATTAGGCAAAGCGGTGTATGTTGAGAAACCAATGGGCCGCACCTTTAACGAGGTTGAACTAATGATAAAAGCTGCTCAAAAGTATAATGTAGTTACCCAGATGGGGAATCAGGGCCACTCCGAAGCCAACTACTTCCAGTTTAAGGCCTGGACCGAAGCAGGAATAATTAAAGATGTTACAGCCATTACGGCACACATGAATTCGGCTCGCCGCTGGCACGGGTGGGATCCAAAAATTACGAAATTCCCCGATGGAGAACCAATCCCGGAAACTTTGGACTGGGACACCTGGTTGATGACTGCTAAATACCACGACTACAATCACGATTACATCAATGGTCAATGGCGCTGCTGGTACGATTTCGGTATGGGAGCTTTGGGAGACTGGGGGGCTCACATCATCGACACTGCTCACCAATTCCTCAATTTGGGATTGCCTTACGAAGTTGAAGCATTAAAACTGGAAGGACACAACCCGTTCTTCTTCCCGATGTCGTCAACACTATCGTTTAAATTCCCGAAACGCGACAATATGCCGGCCTGTGAAATTACCTGGTATGACGGGGTAAACAATGTTCCTCAGGTTCCCGAAGGATACGGAGTTTCAGAACTTGATCCGAATATTCCGCCCACCAGTGTAGGAAAAATTCAACCCGCCAAACTGAATCCAGGCAAGATTATCTACGGAAAAGATTTGACCTTCAAGGGTGGTTCTCACGGAAGTACCTTGTCGATTATCCCTGCTGAAAAGGCAAAAGATATGGCATCAAAATTACCGGAAGTACCCAAGAGCCCGTCGAATCATTACGCCAACTTCCTTAAAGGGGTGAAAGGCGAGGAGAAAACACGCTCTCCGTTTGAGATTGCTGGTCCGTTGAGCCAGGTATTTAATTTAGGTGTTTTGGCGCAACAACTCAATACAAAACTTGAGTTCGACCGCAAATCCAAGAAAATTACGAACAACAAACTGGCCAACGAAATGCTGGTTGGTGCTCCGCCACGCAAAGGATGGGAACAATTCTATAAACTTTAGACAGGATTTTCTACAAATATCAATGCCCGGGACAATCAGTTTCGGGCATTTTCATTTGAACCCTATTTCTTTTTCAGTAATTCCAGGATGAAAGCCGAATCGGGTTTATTGATGAATTTCCCCTGATTCAGGTATAATTCGAAGTTGAAGTCGGATCG
>CAYRBM010000026.1:0-41594 GCA_964422425.1 uncultured Odoribacter sp. | reverse complement strand
GGATATTTTTGGTAAATATTACCGATCATTTGCCGATGGGAAAATAGCATTTGAAGTTTATGGAATGATTTTAGAACATTATGCCATGTCGGAATTTGTTCGAGACGAACGTGTCGCCCGTGATTTCGACGGTAAAGGAATCGCCAATGGCGATTTGTATTTCTCTACTCTGATTCAATTAACCAAGGGACGAAAATTCCCCGATTCAATGGTCCGCGTGGCTGGTCGAACAGCTTCCGGTAATCAATTGGAAGGAGCCAGGCACACGGATAGCCCGGGTTATTATTTCGATTTCAGCTTTTCAAAAACATATAACTGGTCAGATGCTATGAGATTTCAGCCTTACACTTCTCTTGGGTTTTATTCCTGGCAGACCAACGATGACTTGAATCTTCAGAATGATGCTTATATGTATGGATTGGGCGCTGATTTAATTTGGCCCGGATGGACTATTGCCAACTCGTTATCAGGTTATTCCGGCTACAAAAAGGAACGCGACCGGCCAATGGTTTATACTTTTGATGTCCACAGAAATTTAAAGGATTGCACCTTGCGCCTGCAATATCTGCATGGTTTGCGCGACTGGACTTATCGAACCGTAAAACTTTCCGTGATTTTCAGTTTACAGAAGAAGTAAATGTGGAGGTTATTTCAGACCATGTTTTCTAAAACAGTCGGCATAGGCATGATCAACTATCAAAATATGGTGTTCAATCCAGTTTTTCAGGAAATTGAATAAATCAATTGTTGCGACTATCTTTCCTGTGGCAAAAGTGCTTTTCAATGTTGTTACTTTTTTAATAAATTCCTGATGTTCTCTGATGTGTGCTTCAGCTCCTTCAAAGCAAAATCTCTGAAAAAAGAATTCTTCTTTTTGAAAGTGAATAATGGCATATTTCTCCAGCTCAAAAATTATCTGGCTAATTACATTGTTGGCTTTCCCTTGCCTCATGGCGTCCAATAAACCATTTAAAAGCCTGAAAATTTCTTTGTGCTGATTGTCGATTGACTGAATACCGACACTGTATTTTTCTTCCCACTCGAGTACCATTTGTTCTTTTTGTTTAGTCAGACATCAAAAGAACAAATTATTTCGAATATACCTTTATCTGGAATAGGTTTAAATTTCGTAATTCAGGTTATAAGGTGTTTCCTGATACACGTAATAATTCAACCAATTCGAAATTAGAAGATTGGCATGACCTCTCCAACGCATGATTGGTTCCTGGGTTGGATCGTCGTTGGGATAATAATTTACCGGAATTTCAATGGGCAGTTTCTTTTTTAAGTCACGTTTATATTCGGTGTCCAGCGTGTAACGTGAATATTCCGAATGGCCGGTAATGAAAAATTGTTTTCCATTGCTGGTCATTACCATGTTGACCCCCGATTGTTCGGATTTACTTACAATATTGAGTTCTTCAACCTTCCGGATATCTTCTTCCAACACCTCGGTATGCCTCGAATGTGGTACATGGTATTCATCATCAAAACCTCTGAAAATCGGAAGCATGTCGTTTATATTCCGGTGTTTGAATACTCCAAACATTTTCTTTTCCAATGGATATTTGGGAATGCCATAAAAGTGATACAATCCGGCCTGAGCTGCCCAGCAAATAAACATCGATGAAGTAACATGTTTCTTCGACCAGTCAAAAATTTCAGTGAGTTCCTTCCAGTAAGTAACTTCTTCGAATGGAAGCATTTCGACTGGTGCACCGGTAAAAATCATACCGTCGTAATTGTGCGACTTAAGTTCGTCGAAAGTTTTATAAAAAGCTTTCATGTGCGAGTCGGGAGTATTTTTTGACTCATGCCCCTTCATTCGCAGAAAATCAACCTCAATCTGAAGCGGAGTATTCGACAACAATCGGATCAAATCAGTCTCAGTTGTAATTTTAATGGGCATCAGGTTGACAATGATGATTTTCAGTGGACGAATATCCTGGTGTGTTGCACGGGACTCATCCATTATGAAAATATTTTCTTTTTGCAGCAATCCGATGGCTGGCAATTGATCCGGAACATTGATTGGCATAACGACAGTTGTTTTTAATGTAAAATCCGGAATCTCAGGATTACCTGAGATTCCGGAGGTATGGTTTGCAAAATTAAGCAATTTGGTTCAGGGCCTGCTCAAAATCGGCAATAATATCGTCGATGTGTTCAAGTCCTACGGAAACGCGGAGCGAACTTGGATAAACTCCTGCTGCAAGCTGCGCTTCGTCCGACAATTGCTGGTGCGTAGTGGCCGATGGCTGAATAATCAATGTTTTGGCATCGCCTACATTGGCCAGGTGACTAACCAGTTTCAGGCTGTCAACCAGTTTGGTAGCTGCGGCCTTATCGCCCTTCACTTTAAACGAAAGCACACCTCCGGCGCCTCTGGGCAGGTATTTTTTTGCCAGTTCGTACGATGGATTGTTTTCGAGCCCCGGATAATTCACACTTTCTACTTTCGGATGTTTTTCGAGCCACTTGGCCAGTGCCAGCGTGTTCTGGATGTGCCGTTCCATGCGCAGCGAGAGTGTTTCCAATCCCTGAAGCAAAAGGAACGAGTTGAACGGGCTTTGAGATGGACCAATGTCGCGCAGACCTTCCACACGGGCTTTGATGATGAAGGCAATGTTTCCAAACGGGCCTTCGAAATTGAAGATGTCCCAGTATTTCAGTCCATGATAACCTTCCGAAGGTTCAGTGAATCCAGGGAATTTGCCATTGCCCCAGTTGAAGTTTCCGGCATCAACAATCACCCCGCCAATGCTGGTTCCGTGTCCGCCAATCCATTTGGTGGCCGATTCTACCACGATGTTGGCTCCGTGTTCAATCGGTCGGAAAAGATAACCGCCGGCGCCAAACGTATTGTCAACAATGAACGGAATGTCGTACTTTTTAGCCAAGGCCGAGAAGGCATCAAAATCGGGAATGACGTAGCCCGGATTTCCAATGGTTTCGAGGTAAATGGCTTTGGTGTTTTCGTCGATCAGTTTTTCGAAGGCTTCAACAGTCAGGTTTTCGGCCAGACGGGCTTCGATGCCCAGTTTTTTGAAGGTTACAGTAAACTGGTTGTACGATCCGCCATACAGGTAAGGCGAACTCACAAAATTGTCGCCAATGCCCATGATGTTGGTGAACGTGAGGAACTGTGCCGAATGGCCTGAAGCTACTCCCAATGCGGCTACTCCGCCTTCCAGCGCAGCAATGCGTTGCTCGAACACATCGGTCGTTGGGTTCATAATACGGGTGTAAATGTTTCCGAATTCTTTCAGCGCGAACAGGTTGGCAGCATGTTCGGCATTGTTGAAAATATACGACGATGTTTGGTAAATGGGGATGGCCCTTGAATTTGTTGTTGGGTCAACCTGTTGTCCTGCATGAAGTTGCAGCGTTTCGAAATGTTGTTTTCTTTCAGTCATGATATTTATTTTTAAGGGTTGTTTAAAAAAAAGTTGTCGTTGTTGTTATTGTTGTCCGTCAGTTGACGGATTGTTGTCGTTGTTGAAGAAAATCCGGTGAATTTCGGTGATTGCTTTTCTGGTGTCTTTTTGATCGACAATGAGGTAGCTCACCAGATCGGAAGCACCCGAGCCGCTTAGTAATACATTGATTTTGTGTTGCGCTACTGCCGTAAATAACTTGGCCGAAACTCCGTGATGCTGCTGCATTCCGTGACCTACGACGGCGATGAGCGATACCTGGTCTTCAATAACAATTTCGCTTACCGAAGTCAGTGGCAGTTGTTTGCAAATCCGGCGCGCTTTTTCTATCTCATTTTTATTCAGAATGATGTTGATGCTCACCTGCGAGGTTATAACCGACCGAATATTGATTGCTGCCTGGTGAAAGGCGGAGGTAACTTTGGCCAAAATGCCCGGTTTAAATCCAACGCCCGGTCCGTTCAACTGGAGGACGGCAATTTCTTCGGTGTGAACCACGCTTTTCACCACATTGGGCGACACAAACGATTCGGAATTGATGATGGTGGTGAGCTCTTTGCCCTTGTTTTTCAGCCTGTAAACGTGAATGGGGATGTGGCGGCTGATCAACGGTTCCACAATTCGCGGGTGGATGGAATGTTTGCTGAAATACGAAAGTTCGGAGGCTTCGGCATAAGTCAGGCGCGGAATCAGCTTCGAACCGGGTACAAATTCAGCATCCGAAGTGCGGAACTCCTGGTCGATCTCCCATAATTCGAGTGATTGGGCTCCCAACAAACGGGTAATTCCGGCGGCAGAATAATCGGCAGAACCTTTTCCCAGGCGGGCAATTTTTCCGCCGGAAGTAATTCCGTACGAACCGGGAATGAGGCTGATTCCTGATCGACCGGATTGAGGAGTGGGGGAGTGTTCTCCCAACAAAATAGTGGCATTGCCAAATTCTTCGGTCACCGTCAGGTTAATGTCTTCTGGAAAAATCAACTGCGAAACTACGTCCTGTTTCTGAAGAAAAAGATGCAGGATGCGGGCGGTAATTCGCTCCGAAAAACTGATAACCTGATCTTTCAGCGCCAGTGAAAAATCGCCGGTAAACTCAATCCCCCGAAGTAGATTGCCTAAGTTCTGAAGTTCGTCCTTCAGGCTCGAATCGTCAGCATTCCCCTGAAAAATAAGGGTTTTCTGCACGACGAGTTCCGAAATCTGCCGGGCAATTTGTTCCGAATTGATTGAACGGTTAATCAGCAGATCAAGGCCTTGCTCAATGGTTTGTTGTATTTCGGGTACGGCGGAAACGACCACGGTTACATTTTTATCGGACTGGGCCAGCAAACTGGCAAATGCCTCCAAAACCGAAAAACTGGATAAACTGCTTCCGCCAAATCGTACGACACAATTTGACATGGTAAAAATTTAAAGTGAAAATTTGGATTTTAAAACGGGTCGGGGTTCAGCCTTCAAACAACATGATCAATCACACCGCCTGAAGGCTAGCGCATTATCATAAACATACCACACATCATAGAAACATTGGTTCCCATCGGAAGGGAAGCGCAGAGAGTTCTATTTTTTGAATTCAGATTCATTTTGGATGTGCTGTTGTTAATGGGTGCAAACATAAACAGTTTTTTGAGGAAAAGACAATGCGCACCCCAATTTGTTCAGAAAAATCAGGTTAAATAATTGTTAACCGATGAAAATTTGGAGTTAAAAAACTGAATATGTGTATGTTGGTTAAATTTTTAAAAGAGATAATTATATCTGCTTTTTTATTTCAGTAATTTGCGAAGGACCACTGATGCACAAAAACAACCAAAAACCGGCGGCATGTACGAGATGGTTCCTACGGTAGAGGCTTTATTTTTTCCCAGAACGGCAACGACTTTTTCCGGTTCAATCAGCTCCGACGAAAATACGACATCGAACCCTTTGTAAATGCCCAGCTTTGCCAGTCTTTTGCGCAGTTTGCGGGCCAGCGCACAGTTGTAGGTTTTCGAAATGTCGGTTACTTCAATCAGCGAAGGATCATATTTTCCGCCTGCCCCCAGAGACGAAACCAGCGGAAATCCTGCATTCAGCGTCTTCACAATCAGGAATGTTTTTGGCGACAAGGTGTCGATGGCATCCACCACATAGTCGTATCGATTTGCTTCCAGAAGCCGGGTAATTTCTTCGTCGGCCATGTACTTGTTGAAAATGTGCAACTGAATTTCAGGATTGATATCGCGAAAACGCTCGGCCAGAATTTCGGCTTTTGGGCGGCCTTCGTTGCTTTTTAGCGCCGGAAGCTGGCGGTTTCGGTTGGTTTCTTCCACCACATCGCCGTCAACAAGTGTCATGGTCCCAACTCCCGCCCGGCAGATTTGCTCGGCTGCGTAAGCGCCGACACCGCCCAGTCCGACCACCAGCACATGCGATTTCTTCAGTTTTTCAATACCTTCCGCACCAACCAGCAATTCAGTTCGTTGTAACCAGTATGCCATCTCCAAACAATCTTTTAAAGTTTAATGCAATTCTTTCGGCCAGCGCCTCTTCATCAGTTTTCAGAATTTGCGCCGCAAGTAAATAAATCTTTTGAATGGAAATATCACGGTCATCAGTTTCAAGAAATAGAAAATCGGATGGAATTGCCCTCAAAATCGGGTGCTTTTTTTCCTCATTCAGGAGTGATTCTCCAATTGAAAAGAAGAATCCATGCCTGATCAAATCCTTACAAACCTCCATTTTCCCGTTGAATCCGTGAATAATCCATGGAATTGAATTCTTTGTTCCTTTTTTGATCTGAATTAAGTCCTGATAAGACTTTACACAATGAATTATCAGTGGTTTATGGTAGTTTTCTGCAAGCGTTGCTTGAATTTTAAAAATCTGTTTTTGAATTGCGAAGTCTGTTTTAACTAATCGATCAAGACCACATTCGCCAACAGCAACCATTTTTTTCAAACTAATTGCATATTCCAGATTCTGTAAACTTTTTTCAATGTCAATTTTTTCGATGTGCCATGGATGAATGCCCGCCGAAAAAAGAAAATCAGGCTCAGTCAAAGGTAAGTCCTGGGCAAAGATATTTCTGATTTGAATGTTTTTATTGCTTCCGGCCTGATGTGTATGCAGATTTATGAATTCCATTCTGGTTATAATGATGCCCAAATTCGGGCCAGTGAAAAGCCTGGAGCTTTAATATTCAAATCTAAAAAATACCCAAAGGGGGTTTGATTTACCTGGTATCCTGCACTTTCAAGTCTTTTCTCTGCAAGATCAAAGATGTCTTTTGCAAATTCCGGAGAAGCTTTGGAGTCGGAAAGGTGAGCAAATGAATGAAGAATGATCATTTTAGCCGAATTTTTTCGGGCAACCCACTTCAAATGGTTAACCAATTTCTTTTCCCTCGATTTAAGATCGCTTTCTTCATCCGGTTGTTCAATATGGATGAAAGCCAGTACCGCAGTTGTATAACTTTTCCCTTCTTCTGCAACTTCTGAAGATTCCAGATTTTTCCTGGCAGGTTGATAACTGAATTCATCAACAAACATTGTGAGTACTTTCACGTTTATCTAATTTGGTTTTTCAAAATTAATCCGTTTTGCTTTCCAGTGTAAGACTTTAATTATTTTCTTTTACATTTGACTTTCAATGCGATGAGATTATGAGTGCTGCGATGAGAAATAAACTATTGATGTTTTTAATGTTTATTTACCCGGTTTTTTCTTTCGGACAAATTTCACAAGGTGGGATACCTGTGGAAATCAGGAAACTTAAATCGGCATCGCCATTAAATGATTTGGTTGTCATGCCTGAAATTGATAATCAAAAACTCAGGGCTGAAAACAATGTGAAAAAAGATGGACAAATTAAGCCTTACCGTTTTGCGCATTCTTTTGATGTTGCCCTAACTCCTGAAAACTCGGGCAAGTGGTATTTTACCAACGAATTAAATGTCTGGCAATTGAGAATAAGATCGGCTGGTGCGTATTCGCTTAACCTTGTTTTCGATCAGTTTCGATTACCTACAGGTTCACGCCTTTTTATCATCAATCAGGCAACTGGTGAAATAAAAGGGGCTTATACCGCTGATAATAATTCTGAAAGTCGAATATTTCCCGTTGAACCTGTTGCAGGGGATGAGCTTCTTGTTCAATATGAAGAACCTGTTCAGGTTGAGTTTTCCGGAAAATTTAGGATTAAAAAAGTTGCTCACGATTTCATCGGAATCGTTGCCCGTGATCCACGTATTCCGCTCGGTTTGTCGGGCGCCTGCAATCTGAATGTTAATTGTGATATTGTAAATGGTTCGGAAGAGGTTCGGGATGCCGTTTGCCGAATAATTATTGACGGCACTGAGCTATGTACCGGAACTTTGGTTAACAATACTGCTCAGGACTATACACCTTACCTTTTAACTGCTTACCATTGTATTAGTAATGATTACGACGCACAGGCATCGGTATTCCTTTTTAACTTTGAATCGCCTTATTGCTCTTCAATTATTGGAGATGTTACCCGCTCGTTATCAGGCAGCTCATTGAAATCTTCATTTGATAGTCTTGATTTTTCGCTGGTCAGAATTAATAGCGCACTTCCATACAACTATCGCACTTTTCTTTCAGGATGGAACCGCAAAAATTTGCCTCCCGCATCATCCATTTGTATTCATCATCCGCTCGGCGATGTAAAAAAAGTGGCCATTGATCAGAATGCGGCTGTAACAGCTAAGTTTAATTTGAGCTATCATTCCAAAGGATTTTGGAATATCATCCGCTGGGAATACGGCGTTACAGAGCAGGGATCGTCAGGAGGACCATTGTTTGATCAGAATAAGCAACTGGTTGGAACATTGACGGGAGGAGCTGCAACTTGTTCTGTCCCAACGAATGATTATTTCGAAAAGTTTGCATTGTCTTGGGATTACAGGAAAGAAACAAACAAGCAACTCAAATTTTGGCTTGATCCTATAAATTCGGGGGTTGAAAAAATAAGTGGCATGTATTCGTATTCGGGAAAGCAGTTGTGTAAACCGTTTACCAACTTTAAAAACAGCGATACTCATGCTGCGATTCAGATAACCAATGGGTTGACCAAAAAAGGGTATTTTTCGGGAACAAACCTTGCTGGATTTACTGATTTTGCAGAGCAGTTTAAATTGACCCGGAATTGCGAAGTGCAAGGCGTGACCCTGGGGATTGCCAAACTGAAAACAAATGCGGCTTATGCCAATTCATACATTGATGTTAAGATTTATTCGGGTAGCATTAAGCCTGAAATGTTGCTTTATTCTGAAAAATTTGACCTTAAGAAATTATGGGCCGACGGAATGAACTATCTTCCATTTAAAACCTCGGTTAAAACAGTTGGTTCTTTCTTTGTTGCCTATAACATTGAACAAATGCACGAAGGTGATACGCTGGCTGTTTATATGGCAGATCGAAAATCGGATGTTACAAACAGTTTTTTTCTTAAAAATCAAACCGGTTGGTTGACTTACAATTCTCAAAATCTGAATGGCAACGGATCTTCACTTTTAATGGAATTAATTGCATGTAATGTTGATGATCCACAAAGTGTTAAAGATCTGAAGAATGATATGGACTTTGTGCGGGTTTACCCCAATCCGCTTCAAGGATCGTCTGTCTTGCATGTGCAGGCTGTCGGTGCGATTGAATGTCCGGAAGATATTGCTGTATATGACCTTTTAGGGAAGAAGCAAGACGTGATGGTTACAACTTCGAATGCTTCTACAATTAATATCGATTTTTCAGGAAAGAGATTCGGAATTTACTTCGTTCAATATGAAACTGGTGGAAAGCAACTGGTATCGAAAATTGCTTATATACCCTGAAATGCTTTAGCTTTTCTTTATTACTTGTGAACAAACTTTCCCCGAAACTGAAATTTTCAGGATGTAAACACCCGATTTTATGTCGGAAAGGTTGATTTTAAGAACTTGGTTTCCTGACTTAAGTTCTTTTGTATCCCACTTTTTGACCTGAGTCCCCAAAATATTGTACAGGCTGATCTGTATTGGTGCAGTTATTTCTGAATGAATATCGAGATTGACTTCATCGATCACAGGGTTAGGATAGATTTTTTCTACAGAAAAAGATGTGTTGGGAGAAATGGATGTAGTTGTTTTATCGATGAATGCGGTGGTTTTTTGACTATAACCATTTAGAGCGAAAAGTATAATTAAAAGTAAGGTAGAAATTTTCATGGCTGTTTTGTTTTCTGTTTCCGCATTAAATGACAAAAATCAGACCAGAAGGTTGCACCCCAGCTGAAAAAAAAAGAAGCTGACCTTGTGAGATCAGCTTCTTTTAGCTTTATGTCGACCGGAAATTATTCAGCAACTGAAATTGCATCAACCGGACAAACTTCGGCACATGAACCGCAATCGGTGCAGAGGTCGGCATCAATTTTATAGATATCGCCCTCAGAAATTGCTTCAACCGGACATTCATCAATGCAAGTACCGCAAGCAATACATTCTTCAGAAATTTTATAAGCCATAACTCTTTTAATTTTAGTTTTGATGGAACAAATGTACAAAGTTTGCCAATATCTGAAACATTCAGGAATACATATTTATCAAATCCTGAATATTTAAACTCTTTTTAAATAACCAGATATTTAATTACCAGAAAGATTAAGGGCGCCATAATATTTACAAACATCGGTTAATCCGCATTGCTGACACTTGGGTGTCCGGGCCTGACAAACATAGCGACCGTGCAAAATAAGCCAGTGGTGGGCCAGAGGAAGTAATTCTTCGGGGAAATATTCTACGAGCTGTCGTTCAGTGTCTAACGGGGTTTTCGAGTTGGTCGTCAAACCTATTCGGGCTGCCACCCGGAAGACGTGAGTATCAACAGCCATAGCTGGTTTATTGAAAACAACCGAAGCAATAACATTGGCTGTCTTTCGGCCAACGCCCGGTAGTTTTTGCAGTTGGTCAATATCGTCAGGAACCTGACCACCAAAATCGCTGATCAGCATGCGGGCCATTCCAACCAGGTGTTTCGATTTGTTGTTTGGATAGGAACATGAGCGGATATAATCAAATACTTCCTGCGGCTCAGCTTCAGCCATTCTCTCAGGCGTTGGAAATCTTTTCAGCAAATCGGGGGTAATTTGGTTAACTCTTTTATCGGTACATTGTGCCGAAAGGATAACAGCCACCAGTAATTCATAAGGGGTTGAATATTCCAGCTCGGTTTCGGCAATGGGCATCGCTTTCTGAAAATAGCTGATAACCCGTTCAAAAAGTTCTTTTTTCTCCATTGGTGTAAAACTTACGACTTCAAACATAAACAAAAATCATCGTTTCATGGCTTCAGCGGAAATGTTACTTTTGCCGAAAAAAATATGACTCCATATTTGCAGGCCGAGAATTTATCGAAACGATTTGGCGACCAGCTCCTGTTCGAAAATATTTCTTTCACCATATTTGAGCATCAGAAAGTAGCACTTATTGCCCGCAATGGTACAGGGAAAACTACTTTAATGGAATTGCTGGCCGGGAATGACACTCCGGAATCAGGACAAATTACCAAAACCGGTGATATTCGGATTGGTTACCTGAAACAGATTCCTGATCTGGACGAAAATCAGACTGTTTTTGAAGCTGTTTTCCAGTCGGGCGACGAAATGGTTGAGACGATTCGCAATTTTGAACGGGCACTTCTGCTAAACCACAAAGAAGAAATCACTAAATACACCGAGCTGATGGAACGTCATCATGCCTGGGATTATGAAGTTAAAGTGAAGCAGATTCTGACCCAACTGAAGATTACCAACTACAATCAGCTTATTTCAGAGCTCTCAGGAGGGCAAAAAAAACGGGTTGCTTTGGCTAATGTGCTAATCAACGAACCCGATTTGCTGATGATGGACGAACCAACAAACCACCTCGATCTGGAGATGATTGAATGGCTTGAAAATTACCTTGAAAAGACAAAAATTACGCTCTTTATGGTAACCCATGACCGGTATTTTCTGGATCGTGTCTGCAACGAAATTCTGGAAATGGAAGGCAATACCATTTATCGTCACCGCGGAAATTACTCGTATTTTCTGGAGAAAAGGAATGAACGAATTGAAATGCAGCAAGCCGGCATCGATAAGGCTAAAAATCTATTGCGCACCGAGCTGGAATGGGCCAGACGGATGCCACAGGCTCGCGGTCATAAATCGAAATACCGGCTTGAGCGGGTTGATGATTTGCTGGTAAAAGCTTCACAAAATCTGAACGAGAATAGCATTGAGCTGAGCATGAACTCTTCAAGAATCGGTAATAAAATTCTCGATTTGTATCATGTCAGCAAAACATACGGCGAACTGAGGTTAATCGACGATTTTTCCTACAAGTTTCAGCGATTTGAGAAAGTGGGTATCGTAGGCAAAAACGGAACAGGGAAATCCACATTTCTGAACATTATTACCGGAAATCTTGAGGCTGATTCAGGAAGTGTTGAAATAGGGCAGACTATAAGGTTTGGATATTACAAACAAACGGGCATCGATTTTAATCCGGGCGACAAAGTAATTGATGTGGTGCAGAAAATTGCCGAAGTCATCAACTTCGAAGATGGCCGTAAATTAACAGCTTCGCAACTGCTCACCACGTTTTTGTTTCCTCCTGATACGCAGTATTCGTTTGTAGAAAAGCTTTCAGGAGGAGAAAAGCGGCGTTTGTATTTGTGTACAATCCTGATGCAAAATCCGAATTTTCTGATTCTTGATGAGCCAACGAACGATCTTGATATTATGACCTTGGCCGTGTTGGAAGATTATCTTCGGGTTTTCAGCGGATGTGTAATTATTGTATCGCACGACAGGTATTTCATGGATAAAATTGTCGATCACCTTTTTGTGTTTAACGGCGATGGTGCAATCAAAGATTTTCCGGGGAGCTATACCATTTGGCGCAACAAGCAAATTGAAGAAGAAGAACTGGCCAAAAAAATGAAGAAACCGGAATCAAAAGCGATTGTCAAGCCGGTTAAAGAAAAGGAGCGAAAGTTGACCTTCAATGAAAGACGTGAACTGGATCAACTTGAAAAAGACATTGCAGCTCTGGAAGCTGAAAAAGCACAGGTTGATCTGGAGCTTAATTCAGGACAGCTCAGCAACGATCAGCTCATGCAGAAATCGACGCGGTTTGGTGAGATTTCCAATCTGTTGGAAGAAAAAGAGATGCGCTGGTTGGAATTGAGCGAATTGGAGTAGTTTTTAAACACTCAGTTAAACAAGTTTAGGACTGAAGCGTTAAAATCCGACAACATGGTTGAAAGAGTCGGCATAGCTCAACTAATTAATTTTGAATATTTTTTATGAAGACATACGGATTAATAGGATATCGTCTGGGGCATTCATTCTCGAAAAAATTTTTCACCGATAAATTTGCTGTTGAAAATCTTTCCGATCATCGCTATTTGAATTTTGAGCTTGACTACATTCAGGAGTTCCCGGGAATATTCGAACGCGATGAAACCATTTGTGGTCTTAATTGCACCATTCCGTATAAACAGCAAATTATTGAATATATGGATGAGATTGACCCTGTTGCAGCAAAAATTGGCGCTGTAAACACGGTTAAAATCAGTTTCAAACACGGTAAACGAATTCTGAAAGGTTATAATACCGATTTGTATGGCTTCGAAAATTCGTTGAAGCCAATGTTGAAGCCAATTCATAAGAAAGCTTTGATTTTAGGAACCGGAGGAGCATCCAAAGCCATTAAATATTTGTTCGATAAAATGGGAATCAAATATTTATCGGTTACTACCCAAAAGGAACCGGGAAAAGATGAAATAAGTTATCAGGTGCTCGACGAGGCGACAATGAGCAAATTCCTGATTATTATCAATGCTACTCCGCTTGGAACTTATCCCAAAGTGAATGAGTGCCCGGATATTCCGTATGAATTTTTGACTTCAGATCATATTTTGTACGATCTGGTTTATAATCCTGAAGAAACTTTATTCCTAAAAAAAGGGAAGGAGAGGGGAGCCCAAATTAAAAACGGGTTGGAAATGCTCCATCTTCAGGCTCTGAAATCATGGGAAATATGGAATTCGTGAAAACCGGATTCGAATAGTTGTGTCGTCCTAAAAAAGAGGTACAGATTTTAATAGAACAAAACAGAAGAGGCTGTACAATTTTACTTTTTGTACAGCCTCTTCTTATGAACTCCAATTAACTTTTTCTTGCCTTTTCAAGCATTTCGTTGAATACTTTCATCTGCTCATTCATAGCAGCAATTTTGTCGGCAGGATCAGTTCTGGCTTCCAATAAGATCCATCCTTTGTACTTAATCTGGGTAAAAAGATTCATCAGTTCCTGGTAAGGATAATTGCCAACATTGAGTTCGCGGACATGTACCGTGTCTCCAAACCATTTTTTCACGGAATGGAAATTGGGAACCAATCCGGGCGGAAGCAAATCCTGATCGTTACAATTCCAGCACATAACCACATTTTTTTCAGTTACCTGTTCAAAAATGGCTTTCATGTTCGGAATTTCCTGTGTTTTGTCTCCATGAACCTCTACCCTGACTAATTGATCGTAATCCTTTGCAAATTTGCCAACTTCATTTAGCGATGCCGCAATCTGGGCGATGGTTTTTTCTTTCGAAACTTGTGCCGGCAGATTGTTTGGTTTTACCTTAATGCCTGTTGCACCAATGTCTTTACAAAGTTTAATGTATTCTTTGGTCTGGTCGATATTTTTGCGCAAAACCGCCTGATCGGGGCTGTGATATTCGAAATTGGCGCCATATCCAAGGCACTCAACCGGGCTATCTTCAAAACGCTTTTTAACTTCGGCGCGTTCTGTTGCCGATAGTTTGGTTTCAACACCATGTTTGTGGTCGCAGCGAAGTTCAACGCCAAGAAAACCAGTTTTTTCGCAGTTGGCAATCAGGGTTTGTAAATCCCAGTCTTTTGCCCAAAGATAGGTGACCAGACCAAGTTTCATGTCTGCTTTTTTTGCTGCAGCCATCACCGAAAACGGGTCAATCAGTGACAGCCCAACTCCGGCAACCAGGCTTTTCTGAATAAAATTCCGACGGGAAAGATTTTTTTCCATGATTTACTTTTCAGGTTGATTATTTGTTAGTTATATTTTAGAAATTGCTTAAAGCGTTCTAAAAGTAAGAAAAGTTCATTATCTTTTCAGAATCTAATCTTCAAAAAATCGTTGAACCTAAAAATCTAACTTCATGAGCAAACTAACCAACAGCATTTCTGAAAAAGAAACCCGTCATCCGGAAGCCAGCTTGAAACAAATTGACCGCCGTAGTTTTATCGGAGGTGTAAGTGCGGCTGCATTGGGAATAACAATAATTCCCAGGCAAGTACTTGGAGGTAACGGTTATGTGGCGCCCAGCGATAAAGTAACTTTGGCCTATATTGGCGCAGGAACTCAGGGACTTCGCGAACTATTACCGCTTTTATCAATTCAAGGTCTTCAAATTGTTGCAGTTTGTGATCCTCAAAAAGAGGCATTTGGTTATTACGACTGGAGCAAGAATGGCTTGCGTGATGAGATACGTAAAGCCCTTCAGATTCCGGAATGGAAATCGGGCGGCGATAACACAGTTCCCGGAGGCCTGAATAATGCCAAAGAAATTGTGGATACCTTTTATTCCAAATTCAGGTCGGAAAATAACTATGGAAAATGCAGGGTATATACTGATTTCAGAGTGTTGTTTGAAAAGGAGAAAGATTTGAATGCGGTAAAGATAATGACTCCCGATCATTTGCACGGACTAATTGCCATGGCAGCGATGAAACGTGGCATTCATGTAACCACACATAAACCTATATCAAACAGGCTTGCAGAAGGTTTTGAAGTGATTGAACAGGCAAAAAAACTGGATGTAACTACTCACCTGATTGCATGGGATTCAAATGGCTCAATGGAACAGGTAATGAACTGGATTAATACGGGTGAAATCGGAACTTTACGTGAAGTTCATAATTGGTCGAACCGACCGGTTTGGCCGCAATATCCTACACTGCCTGTCGATCAGCCTCCTGTTCCAAATGGCATGGACTGGAATTTATGGCTTGGCCCCGAAGCCGAAAGACCTTATCATCCATATTACACCAATATGGTTTTTCGAGGTTGGTACGACTTTGGCGGAGGATCGATGGCCGACATGGGGCACTATAGTCTGTGGACAGTTTTTAAGGCTCTCGAATTAGAAGCACCAACAATTATTGAACCTACTTTCAGCCATTTCTGCGGAATCAAAGATTCAGCTGCATTCAAAGTCAAAAATGATTTTTCTTTTCCGATTTCGAGCTCAGTCAGGTTCAAATACCCGGCAAAAGGTTCACGTCCGGCAGTTGATCTGATCTGGTATGATGGCGGGATGCACCCAACTGTTCCGGAAGAATTGTATGCCGATGATAAGGAACTGCCTGCTGAAGGAATGATGTTTGTTGGTGATAAAGGGAAAATCTTAGCCGGATTTCATGTCAACAATCCGCAGCTCATACCTATGAAGCGAATGGAAGGCCGGACAGTGCCTGAGCAAGCCACAAAAGAACGAATATCGGGCTTCCTTCAGTTTATGGATGCACTTAAAAACGGTAAACAATGCCCTGGAAGTTTCCGTGATGCATGGACACTGACTGAAGCTGTAAACCTTTACGCGGTAGCTTTGCGTGCCGGAAGAACTTTAAAATACGATGCAACAACCCGTAAAATTATGAATGTGACTGAAGCCAATAAGTACCTCAGCCGCGACTATCGGGCAGGATGGAGCCCCACTGAGATTTAACCCTGACAACCAACTAATAATATCAAAAAAATGATAGACCGACGACATTTTTTGGGAATGACTGCCTCGGGAATCGGAGCGGCCATGTTTAATTCAGCAATTCCAATGAATTCGGAAGCTGCCTATGGATTAAGAAGCCTGAAAAGGCCAATTGGATTTCAGGTATGGACCATCAAGGATCAATTGATCAAAGATTTTGCCGGAACATTGAAAATGATGGCTGATTTGGGCTACGAAACCGTTGAAATGTGCTCTCCTCCCGGTTATTCTGGATCCGGCTTTGCCCCGCTTGTTGGAATGAGGGCATCCGAGATGAAACGGATTGTTGAAGAGGCTGGATTGAAACTGGAAAGTACGCATTACGGTATGGGCGAATTGCGCGACAATTTAAGTGAACGAATTGATTTTGCTCTCGAATCGGGGCAAAAGCAAATGATTGCATCCAGTTTCTGGTTGCCTAAAACTGCAACACTCAGCGATTGGAAGAAAGCTGCTGATGAGTTAAACGAAATAGGAGCAAAAACCAAAAGGGCTGGCATTCAAACAGGATTTCACAACCACCACATGGAATTTGAAAAGCTGGAAGGACAACTTATTTACGATGTTTTGATAGACCAGTTTGATCCCGAGTTGGTAAAAATGCAGTTTCAGGTTGCTGTAATCAGCATTGGTTACCGGGCTGCCGATTATTTTAACAAATACCCGGGTCGGTTTATTTCAGCTCATTTGGCCGATTGGTCAATTGCGGATGAAAAACAGGTTCCGATAGGGCAGGGAGTGGTTGACTGGAAGGAATTGTTTAAAGCTGCTGAAAAATGTGGTGTAAAGAATTACTTTGTAGAAATGGCTCCCAAAACATTTAAACCGAGTGCCGATTATCTGAAGAAAATTTGATTTTTGAATTTGGGTTAAAAAAATGATTTGGCCGACCTATTTTAGGTACATGTCGGCCAAATCTTCAAAAGCCTTACGGTTGGGCCATTGCTGATCCCAGGCATCGTTCGCAATTTTCTCGATTCTTCCCTTAAATTCCTGCAAAACTCCTTTTTCTGAAGCATATCGAAGCGCTTCGTCAAATGATCGGAACATACTGGTATAGAAGGCTTCCTGACGGATGTAATGTTCACCGGAGAATGTTTGTGCAATTTCAATATTAAAAAACATGACATCGGCTAACAGACTTGAATCAGCATCCAGCTGGATTAGCTTTTTTATCCATTTCTGAGCTACCGACCTTCTCATCTTAGCCTTTCTGCTTCCAACAGGGTAATATTCTTTGCTGATCTGAAACCGGCATTGTTCAATCAATTCGTTTTCACGTGGATTAAAGGCAAAATCGTAATATTCTTTAACCTGTTTGAATCGGTCGTACAAATCACCAATCTGTTCTTCGAGTTGTTCTTTGGTCAATTCCTTGAGGTATTTTTTTAGTTCGCGCTTGCTCATATTTTTTTTATTTCGAGGGAATATGCTGCATATAAAAATAAAAAAGTTCGCCGGGAAATTCTGCATTTCTGCAAAAATACCCGGCGAACCTTTTTTATCTTCAGATTTACAGATTCTTTAAATAAATCAATCAGGCAATGTTGGTGAAAACCGACTGCACATCGTCATCATCCTCAATCTTATCAATCAGTTTTTCAATGTCAGCCAGCTGTTCTTCAGTGAATTCAACCGGAGTATTGGGAATACGCTGCAGATTAGCTTTGGTAACCTCAATTTTCAAATTTTCAAGCGTATGTGACATTTGCCCAAAGTTGGTGTAGTCGGCATAAGCATAAATGACTCCCTCATTTTCTTCAATTTCCTCCAGCCCGGCATCAATCAGTTCCAGTTCAAGGTCTTCTATATTCATTCCATCCTTTTTCTGAAATTCGAAAACTGCTTTTCTGGAGAACATAAATTCAAGAGAACCAGTTGGTACCATAGTGCCTCCCGATTTATTGAAATACATTTTTACATTGGCAACAGTACGTGTCGGATTATCGGTGGCACATTCTACAAAAATTAATACTCCATGAGGGCCTTTCCCTTCATAGTTAATTTCAACAAAGTTTTCAGCGTCTTTTCCTGATGCTCTTTTTATAGCAGCTTCAATATTGTCCTTGGGCATATTTTGTGCCTTGGCATTTTGAATAGCTGTGCGAAGCTTCCCGTTCATTTCCGGATCTGGCACACCCTCACGGGCCGCTACAGTAATAGCTTTAGCTAATTTCGGAAATGTACGCGACATCTTGTCCCAACGTTTTTCTTTGGCTGCTCTTCGGTATTCGAACGCTCTTCCCATATTCTTATTTTTTTGGTTACAGCTTGATAAGCTTATTTTTTTGACGCACAAAAATACAAATTGCATTGCTTTCCCCGAACGAATGTTTAAAATAAATCGTGAAATAGCCCTTTGCATAAAAGTCAGTACTAACTTAAAATACATAAATGGCTATTTAATTGGTTGATAGTTTTGATTGTTGAACGGCATATATACTAAAATTGAAGAAAGCTCCATGAATTTTCTTAGGATGAGATACAGCTTTCGTTCCTGAAATGCTGAGATTGAGTCAGTAATAAACCGTTTGAACTGAAGTTAAAAAATTATTGTTGACAAAGTTTTGTTACTTTTGTCGGAACTGTTAGTAAAACGAACATATGAGATTTGATGAATTTGGGTTGAATGATAAAATATTGGAGGCAATTTCATACATGGGTTATGAGAAAGCTTCTGAAATACAGGAAATGGCAATTCCGATTGTACTTGAAGGACGCGACCTTTTGGCCTGTGCACAAACCGGAACTGGTAAAACAGCCGCATTTATGCTTCCAATTCTTGACCACCTTTCTGCCGAAGAAAACCATGATTTAAGTACTTTAGTTGTTGTTCCAACCCGCGAATTAGCTATTCAAATCAATCAGCAAATTCAAGGGTTTTCTTATTTTTTAAACATCAATTCAGTGACAGTTTATGGCGGCAGGGAAGGAGCAGACTGGGATGCTGAAAGCCGGGCATTGACCACAGGAACCAACATTATTGTTGCCACACCCGGGAAACTGATTTCACATTTAAACCTGGGCTACGTTAAATTTGATAAGATAAAGCATCTTGTTTTGGACGAAGCCGACCGCATGCTTGATATTGGGTTTTACGACGATATTTTGCGCATTCTGAGCTACATTCCCGAAAATCGGCAGACATTAATGTTCTCGGCCACCATGCCACAAAAAATACGCGATCTGGCCTCCAAAATTTTGAAAGATCCGGCAGAAATAAGTACAGCTATATCTAAGCCAGCAGAGGGAGTTTTACAAGCTGCCTATGTGGTTTACGAGAATCAAAAAATACCTGTTATCAGCAGTCTGATATCAGATAAACCTGACTTTGACAGCATCTTGATTTTTAGTTCGACTAAACGAAAAGTTTTGGATATAGTGAAAAGTCTGAAGCGCGCCGGAAATCAGGTAGAAGGAATTTCTTCCGATTTGGAGCAAAAGGAGCGGGAAGATGTTCTGATGCGCTTTCGCTCTAAACGGACCCGAATCCTGGTAGCTACCGACGTATTAAGTCGGGGTATTGATATTAAAGATATAAACCTTGTCATTAATTTTGATGTTCCAGGATCGGCAGAAGATTATGTGCACCGTGTCGGTCGTACTGCACGCGCTGATAAGACTGGTGTGGCCATCAGCTTCATTAACGAGCATGACATGGATAAGTTTGACCGAATTGAAAAGCTGATTGAACGAGAAATAATAAAAATCCCGGTTCCTGCAGAGTTGGGAGAAGGCCCTGAGTACAAAGTCCGTCAGCGGCGGAGTGGAGGAGGGCGTCGTCCGTCAGGTAAAAAAAGGTACTCTGGCAAACGTTCGGGGAATAAGACCGAGGGATAATCCTGATTCCTGCTAAATTGTTTTGCGGTAATAATGTTTCGCAGACCTGTTGATGTCAAAAACTGACTGATCATCATCTTTTGAATAAGGGTAGTAATAAATTAATCCGACATGTTTTCCTTTTTCAAAAATCTGGATAGTAAAAAGCATAGGCCCGGTTATGGGATTTTAAAAATCCTGAAATACATTGGCCCGGGGCTGTTGGTGACCGTTGGGTTTATTGATCCCGGGAATTGGGCTTCAAATATAGCTGCAGGAGCTGATTTTGGTTTTAGCCTGCTGTGGATGGTTACTTTGTCAACCATCATGCTTATTATTTTACAGCATAATGTTGCACATCTTGGTATTGCCACCGGTTTGTGTCTTTCCGAAGCAGCTACCTTGCACATGCGCCCATGGGTCTCACGAACCATTTTAGGGTCGGCAATGCTGGCATCAGTCTCCACTTCGCTGGCTGAAATTTTAGGGGGTGCTATTGCTTTGCAAATGCTGTTTAAAATACCGATTCCTGCAGGAGCAATACTGGTAGTTTTGTTTGTACTGGTGATGCTGTTTACCAACTCGTACGCCATTATTGAGAAGATTATTATTGCATTTGTATCCATCATTGGATTATCATTTTTATACGAACTTAGCTTAGTTGATATTGATTGGGCACAAGCAGGTCTGGCCTGGGTAACGCCATCTATTCCTGAAGGATCAATCCTTATTATCATGAGTGTATTGGGAGCAGTGGTTATGCCTCACAACTTGTTTCTTCATTCCGAAGTTATTCAGAGTCGCCAATGGAACCTCGAAAACGAAGAGGTTATCAAGAAACAACTTGACTATGAGTTTGTCGATACACTGGTCTCAATGCTGGTAGGCTGGGCCATCAATAGTTCGATGATAATTCTGGCAGCCACAACCTTTCATGTACACTCAGTTAAGGTTGATGAGCTACAGCAGGCTCAATCAATGCTGGGACCACTGCTTGGAAATCATGCGGGAGTGGTTTTTGCTATTGCCTTGCTCTTTGCAGGTGTTGCCAGTTCAATCACTTCGGGTATGGCCGGTGGAAGTATTTTTGCCGGATTATTCAGCGAACCATTCGATGTGAAAGATAATCACAGTCGTCTGGGGATTCTATTATCACTCGGTATAGCTCTGCTGCTTATTTTCATTATAGGCAATCCTTTCAAGGCGCTAATTATTTCGCAGATGGTGCTTAGCATCCAGCTCCCGTTCACAATATTTCTTCAAATATACCTCACCTCTTCATCCAAGGTAATGGGTAAATATGCCAATTCAAGGTTTACAACCGGACTAATGCTTTCGATAGGTGCAGTGGTAACTTTTCTGAATGTGTTGTTATTCATTAGTTTCTTCTAAAGTTGTTAATAACTCTGATAATGATATGTTTATTGAGATCAGGAGGGCTTACTGGAGGCTATTCTGTAAAACTGAAATTGTTTTAACAATTGTTGATAACCGAAGACTCAAACAAGGTTTGTTTAAACCATTAAAAAAGTTTGCAACATGCTTGTTTGATGTTATATCTTTACATCATCAGACGAGCGATAAAAGGCAGCTCTGTATGAATGGAGAGGGAATTAAAACCTTAGCCGGATTTAAGACCCGATCATCCAAGCCTCCGGGCTTGCAATCAGAAAGAGCCGAAGTTGGAACCAAAAGCTTGCTTTTAGGTTCATCTGCCCCAAAAATTAGCTGTCAAAAGTTCATTTAAAAGGTGGTTCAGGAAAGTGAAAGGTTGGAGGAAATTTCGGTTTCCGAAAATTGGCCGAAGTGAGAAAACATCTCCGGATGATTGATGCGCTTTTTACCAGGCTGGCGATCGAAAGAAAGTGAGCCGGTGACTTACCTGAGAACTTCGTCCGTGAAAATCTATCCGAAAGGAACAATTGAGCGGACAGCCGGGAAAAATTACTGTAACAGGTAATTTTGGAAGGCTTAGGGCTGGGATTGAAAGCTGAAAAGCAGGATTGATCAGCCGGTCATAATAACCGTAGTCTGGCACTCAGGATGACCTTCGGGTGGTCCGAAAGTGAATGGGAACTATCTTCAGGGATTGTTCCCATTCGTGTTTTTAATTGAACCTTTAACTCGAAAGTACCGGCAGGCTGAATGTAAACCGACTCCCTTTTCCGGGTGAACTCTTAACCCATATTTTGCCTTTGTGTATTGAGAGAAAATCTTTACACAAAATTAGCCCAAGGCCGGAACCCTGCTCATCCTCAGTCCCGGTGGTATTGGTAAGTTTATCAATCTCGAAAATAGTTTTTTGCTTTTCAGCAGACATTCCTATTCCGGTATCAGAAACGGAGATTTGCACTTCTCCGTCAAATTGAGAAGCTTTAATTTTCACTTTTCCCCCTCGCGGTGTAAACTTTATGGCATTTGTAAGTAGGTTACGGAAAATAGTATCAATCATATTTTTATCTGCTACTACTTGAATTGATTTGTTGATTTGAATGCTGATCTGAATATCTTTTCTAATAGCTGTACTCTCAATCATGGTAAACGAATCAAACGCAAGATCAGATAAATTCAAGATTTCAGGATTAAATGGCAGTCTGCCAGTCTGATTCTGCGACCAGATTAAAAGGTTTTCAAGAAGTTTATAGGCTTGAGTAGAGGCGCTTTCTATTGTTTTCAGTCCTTTGAATAAAGTTTCTTCATCCAGCTGCTTAAAGTTATTCAACATCAGATCAGAAAATCCAATAATCGCGTTGAAGGGATTTTTTAAGTCGTGGGCAATTATGGAGAAAAATTTATCTTTTGTGGCATTGAGCTGTTTCAGTTCAATGGCTTGCTTTTCAAGAATAGCTTCCGTTTGTTTGTGCCTTGAAATATCCGTAAAATTCACTGTAATCGTGTTTTTCTCGGTTAAAAAAACATGAACATCATAGTATCCTGAAACTTTTTCGTCTTTGTATTCAATATCGAATTGAGTAGGACCACATTCACCCCGCGCGATTCTTTTGTAACGATCAGGTATTTCGGTGTCGGCCAGGTTCGGAAACGCCTCTTCAATTGTTTTTCCAACAAGAGAGAAATGATTAATTCCAATAATTTTATCGGCAGCCGGATTTGACCCGATAAACACCAAACGGTCATTGTCTTCCAAACAATAGAAATACATTCCCCGGGTTGAACATTCCACAATTTGCCGGAATTTTTCTTCACTTTTTTGCAATGCTTCTTCTGCTGCTTTGCGTGCAGAAATATTCAGAATAAATCCCACAATGTGTTCTTCTGTGCCAGGGAGCATGGCATCGGTGATTAAAACCGGAATCCTTCTCCCATCACGAAGCTGATATTCCTTTTCGTAGGTTTTACACATTCCTGTCTCTCTTAATTCCTGAAGGGCTTTTTCATCAACAGGTAACCATTCCTTTGGCGTAAGCTCTCTCCAATTAACTTTGCCGGCTTCATATTCTTCGCGGCTATATCCAATTAAATTCAGGTAATAGTCATTTGTTTCAACAATAGTCCCATCAGGAGTCGCAATAACTACACCTGCAATGTTTGAATCAAAAAAACTCCTCATGCGGGCGTTTGAAATCTGAATTTCTCTTTCTGCTTTTTTACGTTCAGTGATTTCAAACACGTGAACGATATATCCGTTAATTTGGCTGTTCCCATTGGTTGGGTGTATAAAACATTCCAGATAGCATAATCCACTTTTGGTTGTTTCGTAAAGTTTTCGGGCTTTAACTAGCTCAAAATCAAATGGAAATTCGTATCTGATTGATTTCCCTTCCTTAATATCCAGAATAGCTTGTTGCGGAAGATTGGGATCGGCAAATAAATTGAAGCCTTTAAGCTGGGATATATCATTAATGCCGAACAGATCTTTACCAGCCTGATTTATGTCCAGAATATTACCTTCTGAATCGTACAATTCAATGGCAATGGGTGATTGGTGATAAACATCGAAACTTTTCAGGTAATCATTATTCTGAAAAGCGGGCTGTATTTTTTCAATATTGGAATCCATATAAGATTTTCAGGTTATCAGGATTAGTAACCATTAATAACGTCGAAGTATCAGATTCGGTTTTCTCTCTTACAAGATATGAAAAAGATAGGGTATAATTGATGGTATTTACCCTGGGTTAGGTAAAATATTCTTATTTTGCAACGAATTAGTTGATTGGAATGACCGATTTCGATTCTCTTTTCCGCAAATATCATCACCGGCTTTTGCTTTACACGCGAAAGTTTATAGACAACGAAAGCGATGCCTTGGACATTGTCCAGAACGTATTTGTTGCGGTTTGGGAGAATAAAAAATTTCGTGACGAAGACGAACGCGTGCAGGCCTACCTGTTCAGCGCCATCCGAAACAGCTGCTTGAATTATTTGAAGCACCAAAAGATCGTCAGAAAATTTGAACAGGATATTATGCTCGAAATCAAAGAAATGGAGGTCATGCATTATCAATCCGGCGAACGGTCGTTGATTGAAACGGAGAATATTCGGCAAATTTCTGAAGCCATTGAGAGCTTATCTGAGATATATCGTCAAGTTATTGTTCTTAGCCGGTTTGAAGGATTAAAGAACCAGGAAATCGCCGAACAACTGAGTATTCCGGTTCGCACGGTCGAGACACGCATCTTCCGGGCACTTTCTCTGCTGAAGGAGAAAATTTCCCAAAAGTCATTCTTTATCTTGTTGTATTTGAGTGGATTGAAAAAATAATCCAAAAAAGTTTTAAAATTTTTGATTTTTCTGACGTAATTGGTCGCTTTCGGTTGTGTTTATAGCATCAATAACCCGACGAGCCAAGCGAATGAAAGAAAACGATTCAATTGAAAATCTGATTTCCCGTTTTTTGAACGGAGATTGCACGCCACAGGAAGCCGGTGAACTGAAACGCTGGATCGAATCATCGCCTGAGAATAGAAAAGAATTTACAGTTTTAAAAGATATCTGGGACTTTTCACTTTCGAAACCTGATCGTAGCAACGATCAACTTGCCCAATTCTACAAAAAACAGTTGGAAAAATCGAACAGGCAGCGTAGGCTGTGGATTCGCTCGTCAGCCGCAGTTGCAGCTGTTTTGGTTGTTGGATTGATTATCTCTATTCTGATTCCACGCACTGAATCATCAGTTGCCGGAAATGAGCAGGTTTTTTCAGTACCGCTGGGCTCCAAATCGAAAGTATTGCTGGCCGACGGTACCGAAGTTAACCTGAATTCAGGAAGTGAATTGCGTTATCCGGGCAACTTTTCTTCAAAAAAGCGGGTTGTTCAATTATCCGGCGAAGGCTTTTTCAAAGTTAAATCCGACAAGGAAAATCCGTTTGTTGTTCAAACATCTGATTTTGACGTTCAGGTAACCGGAACAGAATTCAACGTTTGTACCTATTCCGAAAACAAGGTTGCTACAGCAACACTTGCCGAGGGCACAATTCACCTGGAAATAAAAGGTTCGGGACAGACTTTCGAAATCAAGCCCGGCGAGAAGTTTGAACTCGATCGTACCAACAGAAAATATATACTTGAGCAGGCCGATATCGAATCGGAAACAGCGTGGAAGGACGGGCAGTTTATTTTCAGGAATATACCTTTCCCCGAGCTGGTTCAAAGACTTGAGCGTTGGTACGATGTGAAGCTGGATTACTCAGGAACTGAACTTCAAAATTTTAAGTTTACGGGACGATTTAAAAACCAGGAAACCATTTGGCAGGTGCTCGACGCATTGAAGCTCACCTCGCCAATTGACTACCGAAAGACAACATTCAGAGAGTTTACATTAATCTATAAACCTTTAAAACAAAACTAAAAAAACGAAGACGAACCGTCGCCACAACAGTTCGCCTTCCAGCAACAATCAATATAATTAATTGTCAAAACACTTCAAATCTATGAAAAAAAAATGGATTCACCCGAGGGGTAAGTCTTGGATTGACGTCCCTCTAATTGTGAAAATTATGAAATTGATGACGCTTTTTCTTTTTGTTGCTGTGATGCACGTTGCAGCAGCAAGTTACTCACAAACTACCCGACTAAAAATTGTCGGACAAAACCTGACGATTGGCGAAATTCTTGATCGGATTGAAAATCAGTCGGATTATTCCTTCTTTTTTAACGCCAACCAGCTCGATTTGAGTAAAAAAATCAGTATCGACGCCGACAACCAGTTAATCAATAAGGTTCTGGATGAAATCCTGTCGGGTTCAGGTTTAACTTACACCGTAAATAATAAGTTGATCGTTATTCACAAGCCGGGTGAAACCGAAAATGTGATGAGCGCTCAGCAAACCAACAAAGTGACCGGTAAAGTTATCGACTCAACCGGGGCACCTATTCCTGGCGTTTCGGTGGTAGTGAAAGGAACAACCAACGGAACCATTACGACACCTGAAGGGATTTATACCTTGCAGAATGTGCCGGTGAATGGTACTATTGTTTTCTCTTTTGTGGGGATGAAAACGGAGGAAATTGCTGCCGGCAACAAGACTGTAATCAATGTTACCATGACTGAAGAATCGATTGGCCTCGAAGAAGTCGTGGCTGTTGGTTACGGTACGGTCAAAAAGAGCGATATCACCGGTGCGCTGACCCGCGTCACCGAAAAAACGATTAAGGAACGCCCGGTTCAAAATGCCATTCAGGCCATGCAGGGAAAAGCAGCCGGAGTTGACATCGTATCCAACGTTCGCCCGGGTGAGGTTGCCTCGGTTACCATTCGCGGTACACGTTCCATTTCTGCTTCAAACTCGCCACTTTATGTTGTTGACGGTATTATCCTGATGGGAAGCATTAACGACATCAATCCGAACGACATCAGCAGCATGGAAATCCTGAAAGATGCTTCGGCAACCGCTATTTACGGTTCGCGCGGTGCCAATGGTGTAATCCTCATCACTACCAAGAAAGGTAGTAAAGGTCAGCTTACAATTAATTACGATGCAACATCAGCATTTGAAAATATTCATTCTTTAACGGACTGGGCCAGTTCAGGAGAAGCTATCGACCGGATGCGTCTGGCCGAAATCAACGGAGCAACCTATAAACTGGGCACAACAACCGTTCTTCATCCTGATCCGCAGGCCGATATTAATAAATTCGGAAACTCTGATGTGGCAACGATTGCGGCTATCCGTGCCGGTTACGAATGGAACGATCCGGGAACTTTTGCATCGGTTAAAATGCGCAATACCACCACCGAAGAACAAGCCAAAGGTTGGCCGGCCCAGGTTCCGGTTTACAATTCGGCCAATATACCAACAACCGACTGGGAAAATATCCTGACTCAAACCGGTATCACCCAGAATCATCAGCTGGCCTTATCGGCCGGAAATGAGATTTCGCGTCTTTACATTTCTGTAGGATACTACGACAACGAAGGAACCCAGAAAAATCAGGGTTATAACCGGTTTACCACCAAAATTAACGGCGACATTAATCCGGTTAAATGGATGACGGTTGGGGCTTCTCTGAATGCTTCGATGACCCGCCAGCAATACGGAACCATCAACCGTTCGGGTAGTGCAACTGGTCCGCAGGATGCTTACGGGATGGCATTGAGCCAGTACCGCATGGCACAGCCTTACGACGAAAATGGCGAATTGATTCTTTATCCCGGAAACAACAAATCGGCTCCAACCTGGAACCCGTTGATCGATATTGAAAATACCGACGATAATCGTCGTGCCATGAACCTTCAGGCAAACCTATACGGCGAGATCAAATTCACTCCCTGGCTGAAATACCGGGTTAATTTTGGTTCGGGCTTCCGCTACCAACGCAATGGCGCATGGCAGGGATCGCAATCAACCCTCCGCCGAACAGCTACTCCGCAAACTTCGGCCGCCAGCTACAGTACATCCGAAAACTTCCAGTACATGCTCGAAAACCTGTTGTACTTCGACAAAACTTTTGGTGTTCATACCTTAGGCGCAACACTTCTGCAATCGGTTCAGAACTATCGTGCCGAAAGTTCCAATATTTCTTCCTCGAAAATTATTTACGATTCCTCGCAATGGTATAACCTGTCGGCTAACCTGAATGGCAACCCGGATTCATACGGAACCGGATTTTCAGAAAACTCATTGATGTCGTACATGGCTCGTTTCAATTATTCGCTGATGGATCGCTATTTGATTACTGCTACCGGACGTTACGACGGGGCTTCTGTTTTGGCTCCCGGAAACAAATGGGATTTCTTCCCGTCGTTTGCCGTCGCCTGGAAGGTTCAGGAAGAAAACTTTATGCAACCTTTAACCTGGATCAATGAGTTGAAATTACGCGCCGGTTTTGGAGTGGTAGGTAACTCAGCTGTTGGTCCTTACACAACTTCGGGACCGCTGTCTCAGTATAAATACGTTTTTGGCGATGTTCCTGCAATCAGTTACATCCCCTACAATATGCCGAATCCGGTTCTCGAATGGGAGAAAACAGCACAAACCAACATCGGTATCGATTACGGATTTTTGGATAACCGCCTTTCAGGAACTATCGAACTTTACCAGTCGAATACGTCCAATATTTTGATGGACCGCAATATCCCGGCCATCACCGGTTTCCCGTTCATTACCGGAAATATTGGTAAAATGAAGAACCAGGGTATTGAAATCACGCTTTCAACAGTTAATGTCCAGAAAAAAGATTTGAGATGGACGACCGATTTCAACTGGTCGACCAACCATGAAGAAATTGTGGAACTGGTCAACGGCAAGGAAGATATGAAAGGAAATAACTGGTATATCGGTCAGCCTTTGCAGGTTTTCCGCAATTACCAGGTTGACGGATTATGGCAGAATACCGAAGCTGATCTGGCCGAGATTGCCAAGTGGAAAGCCCATGGCTACAATTTCGAACCCGGACAATACAAACCGGTTGAACAAGGGACTCCAAACTACAAGTTGGAGGATGATGATAAAGTGATTCTCGGAACAGTTCGTCCCAAATGGGTGGCTGGTATGACCAACTCAGTTAGTTATAAAAACTTCGAATTCAGTGCTTTTGTGTATGCCCGAATCGGTCAGAAATACTTCTCGTCGCTGGTTCCCGGCGGATCAGGCGGAGGCAGCTACGTGGGCTATGTTCGCTCGGTCGATTCGTCTGATTTCTGGTCACCCGAAAATCCCAACGGAAAATATCCCCAGCCAACTACCAATCCGAAAGCATCAAATGCCGACGTAAACCGCGCGACTTTTATCAACGATGGTTCGTTTGTCGCTGTTCGCAACATTTCACTGGCATACAACATTCCAAACAAGGTGCTCGATCGTTTCCATGTAAAACGATTCCAGGTTTATGGTCAAATTCTTAACCCCTTCATGTTCGGAGGTGATGTGGTGAAGGCCGGTATTAATCCCGACGATACCAACGGCTGGACTTCGGTGAACTCGGTTGGTGACCCCACTGGCGGTGCCAACAACAACACGATGATCATCAAGAGTTTCGTGCTTGGTGTCAGGGTAGGTTTATAATTAACTAACGCTAAAACATTATATAAATGAAATGAGCATGATTTGCAGGAACACCAATCGGAATGATTATTTCCCTATCATGCGAATTCCATGTGACAATTAAAAATAAAAAATAAACACATGAAAAAATATATCGTCTTTATTGCCCTTTTGTTTTCTTTGGTGGCCTGTCAGGATTACCTCGAAGAGAAAACAGTAAATACACTGACGCAAGACTTCTATAAATCGCCCGATGGACTGGAATCGCTGGTTAAAGGGTGTTACCAGGTGCTTCGTTTTAAACCCGATTATAACCAGGGCCATTACCTCTTCGGAACTTGTACCGATGTTGAGGTTTTTTCATGGTCGCTGGCCGATCGTATTGCCATGGGAACCTATGCTGTTGATGCCTGGGGCCCTGCTGCAACCGGAACGAGAATGACACCGAACGTAACTTCGCTGATCGGTTCAATCAGTGGTGGTGTTTCCGAGGGTGTTTATCCTGAAGTTAGCCGTTGCAATATTTTTCTCGAAAATTATGCTGAACTCGACGCGGCCACTCAAACCAAGCTGGCTGCCCGCAAAGGCGAGATCTTATTCCTTCGTTCGTACTCGTATTATATGATTACTAATGTGGTTGGAGATGCACCGCTAATCCTGAAGAGTTATAAAGGTATTCCTGAAAATTTCGCTTTCCCGAAATCATCACTGGAAACCATTTATAAACAAATAATCGGCGACTTACGCAAAGCAGTTGATTTGCTTCCGGCAACAAATACCGAATTAGGTCGTGTTACCAAACCGGCTGCTGCCCATTTGCTTGCTAAATTGTATCTGCACCGCGCTCAGGCCGCCAATTGGTCGAACGCCGAAACTCACCTGAAAATGTTGTACAAAGGAAATGTTTCCACTGATCTCGATTCAGCCAAGTTTTATGCAACACTGGTGATTGACCAAATGAAAGCCAATACGGCTTACGCGGGTTTGGAACCTGATTTTGCAACACTTTGGAAGAATGCAACCGGCGATTATACCCGCGATAAAAGCAAGGAAATTATTCTTTCGGCTCAATACGAGGCCACTCAAACCTACAATGGCCGATACGGAAATAACCTGGTTCACCTGTACAACAGCAACCACACATCGCTGCGTGCCTGTACGCCACGTACCATGGATTACGGCCGTCCGTATGCAACTGCTGGACCATCTGACTGGGGAATCGACATGTACACCGACCGTGCCAACGACTCACGGTATTATAAAACATTCCTGACTGATTATTATGCTACCGATGCCAAAGAAGCCGGCGGTAAACCCTGGGATGCTGCAACTGCTTTCTATTACAACAAAAAGCTGAAACCAGCTACTGATCCCGATGTGGTGGTTAGCTCGGCTAGCAAGATTAAATATCAGAAACGATCGATTGTTTACATTGAAAACTCCAAGGATCAGCCGCTCGATTCACTTTGGGTAGCAAGTCAGCCATACATCATGATGGTGCGTTGGATGGTTGGAAGCCCCAACGGAGCCGGTTATTTCACCAAAAGCGGCGGCAAAATCACCGGTTTTAAACCGGGTGCCGATGTCGACCCTGCAAATCCTGTTGTCACCGACATTACTGGTCGCAAGCTGATGTACCGCATCAGTGGTGATAAAGGCGATGCTTTTGGACTCGATCGCGGAACTGCTGTTGCACAATACTATTTGGGACCGCGCAAATGGCTCGATATCAATCGTGGTAAGGGAACTGATCCCAATGGTTCAGGAGCAATCGATTTTCCGGTTTTCCGCCTGGCCGAAACCTACCTGATTCGTGCTGAAGTATATGGCCGTCAGGGTAATTTTACTGCTGCCGTTGCCGATTTGAATGTGTTGCGCAAACGCGCAGCTTTCCATGTCAACGAAAGTCGTTCGGATGTCTTGGTAAATCTTGAACCCGCTGTTATCACCGGAAAACTAAGTATTCCGGCTGCTGAGAAAGTAGCTCCGTACAAAGTTTCAACCGATTCGTATGCCAAAATTACAATCGACGGAACCGAATGGCAGAATGGCTCACCCAAAGCAAAATTGGAAAATTATCCTCCAACTGCATCGTCAGAATTGGATCGTTTCATTCATTTCGTGTACAACGAACGAGCCCGTGAGTTGATTTTCGAGTTGACTAACTGGGAAGATTTGCACAATGCAGGTATTCTTTACGACCGTGTATATTATCGCGATATGATGGGCGCTCCGCTGGCATCAACCGGAACTGCTGACTTCCCATTCCCGAAGGACGACGTTTCAACCGGAACTATTGGCGCGCGCGGAGTTGGTAAAGGTCAGTTGCAGAAATACCATACGTTCAAAGCCTGGCCGCAGTCGTTCCTCGAGCTGTTAACCGATGAAAAAGGTAGCCCGATGTCGGCTGACGCCAAAGCTGCTTACCAGAATCCGGGATATTAAAAATATTGGTTTAGTTGGTTAGTGAAAAACAATCCCGTTTTTCAAGATTTGTTTGTGTGATTTAGGTAAAAAGGTGGGCAGTTTGCCCACCTTTTTTAAAACTCAACTTCGAATTTCATTTCGCTGACTGAAGACCAAAAAACTTTCTATTTACTTTCATTTTTATAACTAAAAGCTCCCTCAGAAATAAGTGTTCAAAATACCCGATAAGGCAGGATACGGCATCCGAAGATTCTGAGTAAATTTATCGGAAAAACTAACCTATATGAGAAGACCAACTATTGAGAAAACGAAAAGAATTTACGCGTTTGCTTCATTCATAATTGCCGGATTGATCTCGGCCTTTCAATCAACGGCACAACCCGTTTGGCCAGAAATTACGCATCAAACCAAGCCGTGGACCCGCTGGTGGTGGCACGGCAGTGCGGTTAATCCAATCGACCTGACAGCCAACATGGAAGACCTGAAAAATATCGGGTTTGGTGGGGTGGAAATCACACCGATTTACGATGTTCGGGGATCAGAAAATTTAACCATCAGTTTTCAGTCGGCCAACTGGATGAAGGTTTTCCAACATACTTTACAGGAAGGAAAGCGGCTCGATTTGGGTGTTGACCTGGCGAATGCGTCGGGCTGGCCGTTTGGCGGACCGTGGATACAGGAAGACAATGCCTGTAAAAATGTGCAGTTCAAAAGCTACTCATTGAAATCGGGCGAACGGCTCACCGAAAAGGTCGTTTTCATTCAGGCGCCTTTGGTCCGGGCGGTGGGTCATAAAGTCGATATTTCAGAAGTTAAATTTCCGGTCAGTTCCAACACCAATTTGCAGCAACTGGCACTCGACCAGATTCGGTTTGAAAAACCTCTGCCGTTGCAAACTCTGATGGCCTACAGCGATAAAGGTGAAAAGCTTGATTTGACGGCCAAAGTAGCTGCCGATGGAACGCTCGACTGGACGGCACCCTCCGGAAACTGGCAATTGTATGCGGTTTTTCAGGGTTGGCACGGAAAAATGGTGGAGCGCGCCGGAACAGGCGGCGAAGGAAATGTGATCGACCATTTTTCGGAAAAAGCTATTCGCGATTTTTTGAAAAAATATGACGACGAAGCTAGAAATTTCAAACTCGAAGGGCTTCGGGCGTTTTTTAACGACTCGTATGAAGTGGACGATGCTTCCGGTGAGTCGGACTGGACACCGCTCTTTTTTCAGGAATTTAAAACCCGCAGAGGTTACGACCTGAAAGAATACCTTCCGGCCTTGTTCGGAAAAGACACGGAAGAAATGAATAACCGCGTGTTGTGCGATTATCGCGAAACCATTTCGGATTTGATCCTCGAAAAATTTACGGTCGTTTGGGCCGAATGGGCGAAAAAACATCAGGCCGGAATCCGCAACCAGGCGCACGGCTCGCCAGCCAATATCCTCGATTTATATGAAGCCAGCGATATTCCTGAAACAGAGGGAACCGACCCCATGCGAATTAAAATGGCTACTTCGGCAGGACATGTTTCAGGCAAACCGCTTATTGCCTGCGAAGCAACAACCTGGCTCGACGAACATTTTACCTACGATCTGGCTGATGTGAAGCAAAACATCGACCGTTATCTGGCGCACGGGGTCAATCACATTGTTTATCACGGTACGCCTTATTCGCCCAAAGCAGAGCAATGGCCCGGCTGGATGTTCTATGCCTCGGCACATTTTGCACCCACCAATTCGTGGTGGAACGAACTGAAGACAGTGAACGACTACGTGGCCAACTGCCAGTCGTTTATGCAAAAATCGACGCCAGGCAACGATCTCCTGATTTACTGGCCGATTTACGATGCATGGTCGCAACCAGGCCGCACACGCCTTCGACACTTTGGCGGGCACACCGAAACGCTGACCAAAGAATTAAGCGAATCGTTGCTGAATAAAGGATATTTATTCGATTATATTTCCGACAAGCAGGTTCAGAAACTGGTGACCGAAAAAGGGCAACTCAAAGCACAGGGGGCAACTTACAAAACTATTTTGGTTCCGGCCAGCAAATATATTCCGCTGTCAACCATGGAAAAACTGGTCAAGCTTGCCGAAGCTGGCGCAACCGTTCTTTTTCAGGATCAGTTGCCTGAAGCCGTTTCAGGATTGGCTGATTTGGAAAATCGGCAGCAGAAATACAGTTCATTGAAACAGGGGCTTCAGTTTGTGAATGAAGGAGCAGTTTCGGTTGCTGCCAAAGGGTCAGGAAAAGTGATTTGTGGAAAAACTGAAGATTTGCTAGCAAAAGTAAGCGTAAAACCTGAATCTATGATTGAAATGGGTTTGTGGGTGAACCGGGTTCATCGCAACGAAGGAACCTGCTATTCCATCAGCAACTGGAGCAACAAAAAGGTTGATCAGTGGGTAACCGTTCAATCTTCGGGCAAACAGGCCGTTTGGTTTAACCCGATGAACCGCGAAATGGGCAAAGCCGCAACACAAAAGGTGAGCAAAACCGAATCGAAAGTTTACCTGCAACTTGCTCCGGGCGAAACACTCATTTTACAATGGTTTTCGGGTAAAGTAAGTGCTCCGGAATACAAATTCTGGCAAACCACTTCTGCAAGTCAGGAGATAAAAGGCGAGTGGACGGTGTCGTTCCTGAAAGGCGGACCAACCTTACCTGCTTCATTCAAAACGAATGATCTGAAGTCGTGGCCCGAAATTTCCGAAGAACTGAAAGCATTCTCGGGAACGGCAAGCTATAAACTGAACTTTGCCAAACCTGTCGGAAACATGGCGGCTTTTCAGCTTGATCTTGGCAAAGTGGCGGCGGTGGCCACGGTTTACCTAAACGGGCAGAAGCTCGCTACATTGATTGGTCCGGAATATAAAGTGACGATTGATTCAGCCCATTTAAAGGAATCAAATGAACTGGAAATTCAGGTTTCGAACCTGATGGCCAACCGGATGATCGATCTGGAAAAGAAAGGCGTGAATTACAAGAAATTCTATAACATCAATTTCGCGGCCAACAAGCGCGAAAATGTTGGGAAAGACGGAACTTTCACAGCGATTAACTGGCAGCCGTTTGAATCCGGTTTGCTTGGCCCGGTAACTTTAACACCATTAAATCATGGAAAATAAACCATATAGGCACATAGGGCACAATAGAAAATATTTCTCTGTGAAACACTGTGTCCCCTCTGTGTTCTCCGTGGTTAATATTAAACAACTAAATCTATGTGCTCTATGTGTCTATGTGGTTCAAAAACAAAACTATTCCTGATTGCACTTGCATTTACTGCCTGCCAGTCAGCCCAAAAACCAGTGAAAATCGACCGTCTGGCTTTGGTAACCCGCAACAACGTTGTGCTGGAGCAGCCCGACACGTTGGCGAGCCTTTCGGTGGGGAACGGCAATTTTGCCTTTACTGCCGATATTACCGGTTTGCAAACTTTTTACAAAGAATACGAAAACGGTGTGACCCTTGGAACACAGTCGAACTGGGGCTGGCATACTTTCCCGAACACGGAGAATTTCAACATCATGCAAAGTGCTGCGTATTCCGATTATCGCGGACGAAAGGTGCCCTATCTTGCGCAGAATGCCAAATCGGGGAAGGACGCCGAAGCAACCAATTATTTTCGCGAAAACCCGCAGCGTTTGCAGTTGGGAGTCATTCGTTTACTCCTGAAGAAATTAGATGGTACGGAAGTGAAACTGGCCGATATTCAGCAACCTAAGCAGCAGCTCAACCTTTGGGAAGGACGCATTAACAGCGAGTTTCAGGTGGAAGGTCAGCCGGTAAAAGTGGAGGTTTTCGCTCATCTGCAAAAAGATATGGTTTCGGCAAAAATCAGTTCGCCGCTCATTGAAAAAGGGCGGTTGAAAGTGGAATGGATTTTTCCGTATGCGGTGCCGGTCAATACCCATTCGGGCTACGATTTTGCTTCGGTTGACAAACACAAATCGAAACTGGAAATAGCGGGGGAGAACAGCGCGAAAATACTTAGGACTTTAGATAATGATCGCTATCAGGTGAAAATGGATTGGGCCGGACAGGCTGAACTTCAGGAAACCGAAAAGCATCATTTTGTACTGTCGCCAAAAGCTGGCAATTCAATCGAATTTAGCTGTTTGTTTGCTCCGGAAACGAATGATGAAAAGCTGCCAACCTTTGCTGAAACAGAAAAAGAAAATTTGGATGGCTGGAAAAACTTCTGGGAAACCAGTGGTGTCGTAGATTTTTCAGCATGTACCGATCCTCGCGCCAAAGAATTGGAGCGGCGCTTTGTGTTGTCGCAGTACCTTACCAGGATTCAGAATTCGGGTGATATGCCGCCGCAGGAAACAGGTTTGGTTTACAACAGTTGGTATGGCAAGGCTCACCTCGAAATGCACTGGTGGCATTCAGCGCATTTTGCCAATTGGGGGCATCCTGAATATTTGGTCAAACAATTGGACTGGTACCAGACCATCTATCACAAAGCGCTCGAAACTGCACAACTGCAGGGTTTCAAAGGTATTCGCTGGCCGAAGATGGTCGGACCTGAAGGTCAGAATAGTCCTTCAGGAGTGGGCAGTTACCTCATTTGGCAACAGCCGCACTTCATTTACCTGGCCGAACAATTGTACCGCAGCAAACCATCTCCAGAAATTCTGAATAAATACAAAGACTTGGTTTTTGCTACGGCTGAGTTCATGGCCGATTTCGCGGTGTCCGATTCAAGCGGACAAGTTTACAATTTGTTGCCTCCACTCATTCCGGCGCAGGAACACTGGAAGCGCGAAACCACGATGAATCCGCCTTTTGAGCTGGCTTACTGGCACTGGGGGCTGACTATTGCGCAGCAGTGGCGCAATCGATTGAACCTACAGCCCGAGCCGCTGTGGGAAGAAGTCAGAAACAAGATTGCGGCTCCTGATCAGGAAAACGGCTTGTATTTGGGCATCGCCGGAGCATCCGATTCGTACACCAATCCACGGGCAATCACCGATCACCCGATGGTAACCGGAACGGTTGGTATCCTTCCGATGTGGGATAAAGTTGATGCGGAAGTGATGCGCGCCACCCTGAAAAAGGTGATGAGTAACTGGGACTGGCCCACTACCTGGGGCTGGGATTACCCGATGGTAGCCATGTGCGCCACCCGACTGATCGAACCCGAAATCGCCCTGGAAGCCTTGCTGAAAGACGTCCAGAAAAATACCTATCTGAAAAATGGGCACAATTACCAAAGCGAACGTCTGCGCATTTATATGCCTGGCAACGGCGGTTTCCTGAAAGCTGTTTCGCTGATGTGCTCCGGATGGGAAGGCTGCACCACCGAAAATCCTGGCTTCCCGAAAGACGGTAAATGGAATGTAAAATGGGAAGGATTAGTGAAAGATTTTTGAAAAGCCAAAAGCCCCTCTCCAACCTCTCCCCGAAGTGGAGAGGCTTAGGTTACAATGGTTAGGAACGTTTAGATTTAGAAAGTTCTGATTGAAAGGAATATAATCGGATTAGAGACTCCAAAGGAGTCAAATATTTATAGCCCCGGGTGCAGTGAAACGGAACCCGGGGATGAAAAAAGAAAGTGAAACAAGGCGCACGTGCTGCTGCTGATTGAAATACAAACGCTGTATGCGCCGCATGAAACAAACACATTCAAAACACCAGAAAAATATAATGATACACCAGAAAAGAATCATTCAGAAAGGAAAACCATTGCAACCGTGTCCTCCCTCTTTCGGGGAATTTAGTGGGCTGTTATTTTTGCTCCTCCTTTCCATTTCCTCCTTTGCTCAAAAACAGACCCTTTTCCTCTCCGGAACCGACAACACCCACACCAAAACCTGGGAATTTTTTTGCACTTCGGGACGAAACAGTGGAGTTTGGTCGAAGATTGAAGTGCCGTCGCACTGGGAGCAGCAGGGCTTTGGCGAATACGACTACGGCCGCGATTACCGCACCTACGGCAAAAAGTTTAAGTTTGCCGACGAAAAGGGAATGTACAAATATGCGTTTCAGGTTCCGGCAGACTGGAAAAACCGAAAAGTTTTCATTGTTTTCGAAGGCTCGATGACCGATACCGAAGTGAAGATCAACGGGCAATTGGCCGGACCAATTCATCAGGGCGCTTTTTACCAGTTCCGATACGACATTACCGACAAACTGAAGTTTGGGAAAACCAATTTATTGGAAGCTACGGTCAGCAAAATGTCGGCTGAACCATCGGTGAATCGTGCCGAACGATTTGCCGATTACTGGGTGTTTGGCGGCATTTTCCGTCCGGTTTACCTCGAAGCCTTTCCTGAAGAACACATTGAACGCCTGGCCATCGATGCCAAAGCCGATGGCTCATTTGCAATGGATGTTTTCACCCAAAATTTGAAAGGTGACAGAATTCTTTCCGCAGAAATTCTTGATTCCAAAAATAAAGTAGTTGCCACGTGCAATGGCACCGGAAAAGATTCTTTGGTGACCTTGAGTTGCACAGTTGCTAATCCTGAATTGTGGACCGCCGAAACTCCCAATCGCTACACGGTTCGGGTTTCGCTGAAAAATGGCAAGAATGAAATGTATTCCACTTCTGAAAAATTTGGGTTTCGCACGATAGAAATCCGGCAGGGCGATGGCATTTACCTGAATGGCACCAAAATAAAAATGAAAGGTATAAACCGCCACGCGTTTTGGCCTGAAACCGGTCGCTGCCTGAACGATCAGATCAACCTCGACGATGTGAAGTTGATCAAATCGATGAACATGAATGCCATACGTTGCTCGCATTATCCGCCGGACAAAAGTTTCCTGAATTACTGTGATTCGCTCGGCTTGTATGTGCTCGACGAGCTGGCCGGTTGGCAAAATGCCTATGCGACGGCTCCCGGCGCCAAACTGGTCAAGGAAATGGTGATCCGCGACTGCAATCATCCGTCGATTATTTTCTGGAGCAATGGCAACGAAGGTGGCACCAACAAGGAGTTGGACGATGATTTTGCTATTTACGACAAATCGAACCGACCGGTCATTCATGCGCATCACCGCCCTGGCAACGATTTTAATGGCATCGACTGCAATCATTACGAAACCTATTACAGTTCGCAAAAGATATTTGCTGAAGGTAAAATTTACATGCCCACCGAGTTTCTGCACGCACAGGACGACGGTGGCGGTGCTGCCGGATTGGAAGATTTTTGGGAGTTATTCTGGAAAACGCCAAATTCCGGAGGAGGTTTTACCTGGGTTTTAACTGACGAGGGAATCGTTCGCACCGATTTGAATGGTTTTATCGATGTCAATCGGGTGAATGCGCCCGATGGAGTCGTTGGTCCGCACCGCGAAAAAGAAGGCAGTTATTATGCCATTCGTGAAATCTATTGCCCGGTAAAAATCAGCATGAAAAAGCTTCCGGAGCAGTTTGACGGCAAAATTCCGGTGGAAAACCGCTACCATTTTACCAACCTGAAAGACTGCCGTTTCGAATGGCAGTTGGTCAATTTCAGCACTGTAACCGACCGCCATGCAGCTCATAACGTACAAAAGAGCGGAATCGTTCAAAGTCCCGATGTCCGCCCCTTGGAACTTGGAACTTTGAACCTGGAACTTCCAGCCGATTACAAAAAATACGATGCTCTGTACCTCAAAGCCATCGATCGCTCGGGCGACGAAATATTCTGCTTCTCGTGGAAAATTGGCGGTAACCTGCGGCAGGTTTCGCAACTGGTGAAAATGGACATGAGCGAGCAGGAGAAGCAGCAGCGCGAAAAACTGAAAGCCGCCGGAATTGAAGCTGACAACATTCTGCCTATCGAACAGCAATCAGGCGATTTGTCGAAAGAAAAAGGTACAACTGAATTGACCGAAAACGATAGTTTGTACACCCTGAAAGCCTCCGGAATTGCTGTAATTTTCAGTAAAAAAGATGGAAAAATCCGGAAAGTCACCAACGATTTGGGCTTGCCGTTGCCTTTCACAAACGGACCGGTTTTGGTGAGCGGAAATGCCCGAATGGAGAGCATTCAGGCTAATAAAGGAGAGAAAAGTTGTTCGCTTGAAATGACTTATTCTGGCGATATGAGAAAAGTAGTCTGGACCATGTTCAGCAGCGGCTGGCTGGCAATGGACTACGAATACCAGGTAGCCGGTGAGCAGAAATTCTGCGGAATCAGTTTCGATTTTCCGGAGTCGGACGTGATTGGCGCCAAATGGCTGGGCAAAGGTCCGGCGCACGTGTGGAAAAACCGCACCGCCGGAGGTGTGCTCGATGTGTATCAGCGCATGTATAATAACCGTCTTCCGGCCGACAACAGTTGGGGTTTGCCGCAATTCAAAGGCTATTTCCCCGAGGTTTCGTGGATGGAATTTAACACGGTTGATGGCAAGTTTACTGTGGTGGCACAGGAAGACGACCTGTTCGTTCGCCTGTTCAATTTCTACGGAATTTCAGGACCAAAAAACTATCCGGAATTACCTGTTGGCGATATTTCGTTTTTGGATGCGATTCCACCCATCGGAACCAAGCTGGCCATGGGCATCAGCAACGACACCTGGAACCTTGGGCCCATGGGTGAACTGAATAAGATGGACAAACCGGTGAAACGAACGCTGTATTTCTATTTTGGACTATTGAATTAGTACCGATAAAAGACCTAACAGGTTTTCAAAACTTGTCAGGTCTAAAAATGCGAAAACATCCGATCAGTAAAACAACAAAATTTCAATAAGATGATTTATCAGTTTAAAATTCAACTTAAAAACATTACCAGACCTCCGGTTTGGAGAAGGTTATTGGTGCCGGATACGTTTACTTTTCACAAACTTCACGAAGTGATCCAATTTAGCTTTGGATGGGAAAATTGTCATCTCTACATGTTTAACCCCAAAGGATATGGCTCTCGTCCGGTTATTGCAATCCCATCGACTGACGATTGGGATAAACCAGAAATGAATGCCAAAAGCACAAAATTGAATCAGGTTTTTACTTCTGAAAAGCAGTCGTTCACTTATATCTATGACTGTGGGGATGATTGGATACATCAGAGTGTACTGGAAAAAATTTTATATGATGAGATGAGGCATCCTGTTTGTCTTGCAGGAAAAGGTACTTGCCCTCCCGAAGATTGTGGTGGCCCATGGGGCTATGAAAACCTCAAAGAAATTTTGGCTGATCCTAAACATGAAGAATATGAGGATATGAAAGAATGGTTGGGGTTGGAGGAGGATGAAGAATGGGACGCTAATGTATTTTACATTGATGAGATAAATGAAGTGTTGAAAAAATATAAGTAACGGATAGAAGCCCCATCCCTAACCCTTCCCAGAAAAGGAAGGGGGTTGCAGCAGCAATAGCTCGGAAAGTTTAAGTACTGAATATCATTATCAAAACACAATGTATAACCTGAAAAAAAACGATCAGAAAGAAAAGCCTTCGCAACCGGATTCTCCCCCTTGGGGGGAGTTAGAGGGGGCTTTAACTTTTTCACGAAGAACATTCATACAACAAGCTCTTTTAGCTGGAAGCGCTTTATTTGCTTCGGGAATGGGCGGTTTTGCCGCTGCTCCTGAAAAAAACTACAACAAAAAGGACATTGCATCCTTCGCCAAACGGCTGAAACCACTTGGTCGCATTCTGGAATTGGAAGGCTACTACGTTTGGGGAACCAGTCCGATAGTG
>CAYRBM010000025.1:0-42127 GCA_964422425.1 uncultured Odoribacter sp. | reverse complement strand
GGGGGGCGTGGGGTCGCAAGTTCAAATCTTGTCGCCCCGACAAAAACGGGTAACAAAACCCATCAAAAGACCGCAAAACGTTGATTTTGTGGTCTTTTTATTTTTTTATCATATCAAAATAAACCACATTATTACAGGGTGTATGTGAACTATCCGGTGACCTTTTTAAATTTTTATATTTGGTTCACGAATGGTGTTTTAAATAGTTGATATACAATTATTTAATATCATTTTATTTAACTGTTTTTGATTGATTTTGGTTCGTTTTTACTCCATTTTCAATCAAAAGCAGGTGACCTTTTTACAAGTATAAAAATTTCTAATTCAGTACATCATGGAAAAAGTAACATTAGGTATTCATTTTGTTCTTCGTTCAAACAAGATTATCAGCGGCTTAGCGCCGATTTATGCCCGCATAACGGTAAATTCAAAACGTTGTGAGGTGTCAGTCAAGCGTAAAATAGCGATTGATCAGTGGAATTCAGGAAAAGGTATGGCGAAGCCAATTAGCATTGAAAATAAGCATCTCAACTCTTACCTGGAACAAGTTCGAAAAATGATGGTTGAATCCTACCAGGAGCTTATCATTAAAAAACAAGTGGTAACTCCCGAGGCCATCAAAAATAAGTTTTACGGGGTTGACATCTCAGATATGACCTTGGTAAAATTGATTGATTATCACAATACTTACTGTAAAGATACGCTTCGGGGGGGAACTCTGAAAAACTACTTCACTACCCAAAAGTACATCACTTCTTTTTTGAAAGAGAAATTAAAGACTTCCGACATTTATTTACACAGTCTGAAATATAAATTTCTGGTTGACTTTGAATATTACCTAAGAACCCATGTCCCAACTGATCACCAAAAACCTATGGGAAACAACACAGTTATGAAGCACATTGAAAGACTAAGAAAAATGATTAACCTGTCTATCCGATATGAATGGCTGGAGAAAGATCCGTTTGTCGCCTTTAAGCAAAAATTTCATCGGGTGGAAAGAGGGTATCTGACGGAAGAAGAATTGAAAACCATTGAGGAGCGTTATTTCTCTATCGCACGAGTTCAATATGTGAAGGATCTTTTTATCTTTAGCTGTTACACCGGTTTGTCATACATTGATGTTATGAGACTGACCCCTGACGACATCCAGATCGGCATTGACAAGCAAATCTGGCTGTTTACCAAACGAGAGAAAACTGGTAATCCTGTCCGGGTTCCTCTTTTACCGGTTGCCATCGAAATAATCAACAAATACAAAAATGACATCAAAGCCTTGGTACATCACCAGGTATTCCCACCAATCAGCAATCAAAAGCTGAATAGTTACTTAAAGGAAATTGCAGACATTTGCGGAATTAAGAAGAACTTGACATTCCACCTGGCCAGACATACATTCGCCACAACGGTGACTCTGACAAACGGAGTACCGATTGAATCAGTAAGCAAAATGCTTGGGCACACAAAGATTTCTACTACACAGATATATGCCAAAGTAATTGAAAAGAAACTTGGGGAGGATATGGATAAATTAAAAGAAAGACTAAACGAAAAAAGAGCGATTTAGTTTAGATCATTCCTAGAACATTGAAAGGTCTCGATTTAGCCCCTTTAAGTTTATGTATGTTTATGCATTCTGGGTTGCTTCTTATGTTTAAATACCACCCTTATATTAAAATTTAGGTGGTATTGATTAAATTTAGTTTCTCGGATAATGACCCAGCTGGTACAAAACTCGAACCATTTGATGGGGGATTTGAGGCTTATAGGAAACATTTTTACAGCTTAGATTGTAAACAACCGCAAATAAAGGAATACTAATCATTAGGTGGTTTTTGATCGACCCTTGTTTGAAATTCAGAAAACCGGCCACAATCAAACGAACACTCCTGAAAGCGGTATCACCCGAAGTGATGGGCGCTGCAACCAAACCCAAAAAAGCAAGCGCACCCCCAATTTTCCCCAGCAGTGAGTTTGAAATTTCGTTCACCACAAAAGCTGCATTTCCTTTGTCGGCAATCATAACTTCCTGAGTTGTGACAATTAGTGCGGTAGAAGATTTCTTTTGGTTATAAAATTTGCAAGTCGGCTATTCATAATTTCTTTTGTGGGTGATCGGAATACAAATTTTTGTTTTGTCAGGCTATCCTGGATGTGGGTCTCGGTAATGTTCCAAATAAGAAAGCGAATCTCTCTAAGTAATAATTTGGTGGTTAATTCAACGTATTTTTCAGCCATCAATGCCACAAACAAATCAGGACATGTGCCTTGATTGCATCTTGCTTTTGATGGTAAATTGGCCGGGTTTGCAGATCTAACTTACTCATGCGGAACGATTGTTCAATGTGCCAGAGTTGGTGATAGCGGTCTATGACCATTTCGTTGGGCAATTGTTGTTCTGATAAGTCGGTACAATATCCCTTGATCCCAAGCAACAGCCTTCTTTTTTCTATCAGTGCCGTATTGAGTTCTATTTTTTCTTTGGTAACCTTCTTTACAAATTGTGCTTTCACTTTCAGGGACTGTTTTGCTACCAGCTCTTTGGCTTTTTGGACAAGCTTGTTCTGCTCCTTCAATTCCTTTTTATAGCGCTTGAGGGAGAAATCGCACACCAATTCGCCGTGTCGTGATGGGAAACGGACTATATCACCATGTTTCCCGTTCAATGTTGAGTGAATTTGTTTCACCAACCCAATATCTGCATTGGCCAGCCGTGCCCCAACAATGTACGATAGTTTTTTTTCCCGAAGTTCGACGAGCCTTTCTTCATCGAGCATTGCGGCATCAGCCACAATGATTGGCCTTGCTTGCGGGTGGGCGGCAATAAACGTTTCCACAACCGGAAGCATTGTCTTCCCTTCAAATGTATTGCCTGCGAAAACCTGGTACGACAACCGAAACCCCGATTGGGTTACCAGCAGCCCGATGACAATTTGGGGTTGCTGTGACTTGTTGTCCTTTGAAAACCCTTGTATTTTAAACTCATCGGCTTTAAACGATTCGAAATACAACGTGGTAACATCATACAATACAAAATAGAAGGCTTCATTGAACTTCTGTTCTGCCACCTTATAGGCACATTGCTCTATATCTTCCTTGTGTGCTGACAACTTTGGAATATTGCGTTAATCCTCTGGGAATATTTAATTCCGAAGTAGTATTCCAACAGTTCAACAGATCGGAATTTTGAAGCAGGCTCAATAAGACGCATAATGGCCAGGTCAAGCAACAGGCGGGGAAGATGGGATAACCCGCATTCATCGAAACAACTCATGAAAAACAGGAAGGCAAAGTGGTGTGTCACCCCGATGCACTCGCCCCTGTCGACAACCAAAATCTTTTGTTTTTGGGCAGGAAACAACGATAACTGGGCTGTCTGATCATCGATCCACTCCAGTGCACTCTGCCTTAAAACAGCTTCTTCGGTCTGATTTTTAGCACTGCCAATATGTTTGGCAATGATTGACCGGTGCCCGACATACCTGACAACTTGAATCGCAACCGATCCCGATTTGGTTCTAACTTTTCTTACCGAATACATACCGCAAAAGTAAGCGTTAGTGCGGTAAAATCAATAAATCGAAAAAGCTAAAATACTAATAATATGTGTTTTAAAAATTACATTTTGTAAAAAAACAGAAAGCGTCACAAGTCTGGAAAGATCCCGGGCAACATCCGCTCGACCGGGGATTCGATAAATATTACGGTTTTAACAGTGCGCAAACCGATTATTTCAATTCGCCCATCATGTTCGATGGAAAAACAAAAGTTGAAAACACAAATACACAACTTTTCAGTTTATCGACGAGGCTGTTAATTTCATTGAGGGAGCCAAAGAAAAACCATTCTTCGTTTATCTGGCATACAATGCAGTTCATGGCCCCAATCAGGCATCCGAAGATTACCTTGCCAAGTATGCGCATTTACCCATAGGAGAACAGACACAGGCAGCTGTGGTTTCGGCTTTGAATGATGGAATTCGGTGCACCCATGTTATACAATCTCGAAACTGATCCGACAGAATCCAAAGATCTGGCTGCTGAAAATCCAAAACTGGTAAGTCACTTAACCAAAGAATTTAGCGTTTGGTTTAAAGATATGGTTCCGCCAATAGCATGGGATAAAAAGTATTACGACCAGATGAAAGCCGTGAGATAGCCTGATAAACGTTAAATTTTATTTCTTTGGAAAACGGCTTCGTTGTTCTTAGTATCTCATTCATTTTGATCTTTCGGGAAAGCCCGAATTGTCCTGAAGGAAACCCGAAAAATCAAAAAAAAACACTCGTTACGGCAGGTGCACGACCCTTTTATAAACTTGCGGTCATTATCCTGAAAGATAATATCACATCACTTGTTGAATCATTGAAATCAAAACACGGGAGTAAACCGCATGGTGACCGATCCTTTCTGAATTGGTTCAGACAAATCAATGCCAATCCGTTTTGCATCCTTTCCGTTGCGTAAATGTTCAACCGGCACTGGTTCAGGATTGATTTTTACACTTGCGCCCTGAGCGCTAATTTCCACCTTTACTTTTTGATTTGCTGAACTGAGAATGAGGGTATTTGAATCGATAATTTCGTACGCTGAAAAAGTCATGATTGCTGTTCCAAACTGAATGGCTTTGCCTGCTGAAAATACATCCTGAATGGTAATCACTCCCGAACCGGTTTTGTCGTTTTCCATAGTTCTGAGCAGCGATTCCAAACCCGGAAATTCATAGGCTGCTTTGATATCCATCACTACCCGATCCAGTGAATCGGAAAACTCCGTTTTCGTAATGGTTCCACAAAACTGTCGGCCATTGGACTGAAGGGTTTTATCCAGACGCGGAACCGGATGCCCCCAGGAGCTACGAGCCGGATTTTCCGTAGAAAATGCACCAGCCATATACGAAGGAGCGCCAATGTCGCCGGCAACAAAGTCGCTATCCAGCAACAAGGTGTAGGTTCCCACATCGCTGTGATTATGGTTCTCGGCATTGTGACCGGCTTTTATGGCAATTGAAAACGGAACTTTTTGTTTTCCTCGTGATATGACCATCCCAAAATCATCAAAATAAGTCGAATTTGGCAGACTGAGTGCGGAGGCTGGCTGGGTGTTTTCCTGCGCAAATTGTTCCGGATGTGTCCAGTCGATCAGCTGTTCAACTGCTTCCTCGTACTTATAAACCGCAGGTTTCCGGGCGTCGTAATGCAAGGCCGACATGACGTATGGGAAATTGCCATCTTCGGTTGAAGCGGTAATATTTCCATCGGCAAAAGGAGCAAAACGATCATTTTGAATCTGAAAATTTTCAGGAAAATTGCCCACATTTTTGAGCTTTGTCGCGTTGTCGGCTTCAAACAGATCGATTTTTCCACCGGTGTAATCACAGAGAATCTGAGCCAGATACAGGTAATGCCCGAATCCGTAACTCCAGTAGCCAATTCCTTCAGAACAATATCCATCGCTGCCGAATCCACTAAGGTAATATTTCATGCTGTTTAAAGCGCAGCCAACTGTAGCGACGCGTTCCGTTTTATCAGCCGAAGATGCAAGGATACTAAAAACTGAACCACTTGTACAAACCGAATTCCAGTTGCTGGTTGAACGGATCCACTTATTCCGGTCGTTTTCGCCCCTGCAACTTTCCAGGTACGATTGGGTAATTCGTTTATGAATCATCAGCGAAATTTCATTTTTTAAAGCTTCAGGAAGTTGATCGCCCAAAAGCGACACAGCCAGCGCCAGATCAGAACCAAATTTCCGGGCTCCCAAATCAATAGATACGCTTTTGCCTTCGAGGTTGCTGTTTTCCGAATCATCGTGGTTCGGATGCATCCACGACTTCATGTCCATGATCGCCCGCAAATAAACGGTAATCTGCGGAAGGAAACGGCCCTGATTTTCGATGCATTCGGCCAGCATAAATTTTTCAAGCCGCTCCATGGTTCGGTAATATCGGGGTTTATAAATTCCGCGGTTGCCTTCCTTGTTCGCCCGGCGGTAGATTTCGTCCGAAATTGGCACCTCCGGCTGTTTATCCAATTCGGACGATGCTTCTTCCAAATATTTCTTTCCTGATTCACTTTTTGCAATTTTCTGCCAGAAAACCCGGTCGGAAATTGGCGGAGCTGCCTGAAACAAATTTTCAGGCATGACAGACTTAAGCATTTCAATCTGCCCGGCAGTCGGATAAATCGATTCGCCATCGGCTAAACCGAGATAGGTATCCAGTCTGAATTTGGTCACATCCTTAGCCTGGCAACTAAAGAAAATGCTAAAGCACACTAGCAGAACGATTTGAATAAAATTTAATTTGGTTTTCATCTGTGTAAATTTTTGTTTTTCGTCTTAAAATCCTCGTATTAACAGTATTGAGTCTACTCGGAAAAGTCAATGAATTATCCCGAAGGTATAAAATTTGACTTTCGAGCTTTTCTAATTGGACTCAGTATTGCCTTTATCAAACCATCCAACGCATTGAATTGAGCTTGCGAAATCAGCGAACCGAATAGCCATTCATACATTTACGGTTTGTGCGGGATTTAGCACACATGGCTATTTCATGGTTATGGATTTTTCAATTAAAATTGAACTGCAAACTTTCCAGAGTTGTAATTTTTCACTGCTGTTACCGTTACTTTTTGTCCCTGAAACTTTTTAAGACAATTTTCGAGATCAGCGATATTCTGCACTTTCTGATCATTCACCATTTGTATGACCCAATCCTTTTCAAGTTTTGAATTCAACCAAACAGCACCTATGGTGGCATCGATTGATTTGATAAAACAACCAAAATTAGTTCCTCCTGAAGCATCAATTATATCGGGATCATCGGCAATATTGACCATCAAAGCTCCTTTGATCACTTTCTCCAAAGCTTTTGTCTCAGCTTGTCCGGTCATTCCTGAATATTTTCCTGAAAGTAAGGTGCTGAACCAGTTGGTGTAAGTCACATTTTCAACTTTTGTGAATTGTACTTCACTGACAAAACCAAGCAAATTTCCGGAGGCATCAAACGAGGCGGATTTCACCACCGTTGATTGATTGATTTTGATCGGTTCACTGTATTTTGGAGAATGAATGGTTGGTTCTGATCCATCCAGCGTATAATGCAAACTTCCTCCATTTTTCATACGCGAGTCGGCAACCAAACCGACGGTAATTTCTCCTGAAAACTCGCCGCCAAAAGGTATAATCCGGGTCATTCGATGGCCAAACTCATTCATCGGGAAGTTTTTAAAACCTAATTTGATGGCCGGAGATGTTTCTTCTACCCGGTAATCGCCGTTTTTCGGATCAACAAACTGTGGATTGGCTATTCGGGCATTCAGATCGTAACCTTCGGCCTGCCATTCCTGAAATGATTTGTTTTGCAGAATGTTGGGTGAATCCGGGAAGTTTACATTCCAATACAAATTGTTGTCGTAATGACTGCTCCACTTTTTATCTTTCGGCAATCCAATGGGGCGCACAAACTGGTTGGTTGGTTCTTCAGCGCCCGGAACGGCACCCGAAATCACAAAAATATTCCGGTATATTTCGTCTTCCGACTCTTCAGGCCAAACGTGCCAGCCCAAAGGCACGGCGCTAACGGTGATGTTGTTGTAGACTTTTCGCCCCATGCCGTCGCGCAATTTAATGGTTGAACCCAGGTTCAGGTTGTTGTAAATCTCGAAGTTGCTTGAACCGTCGTCCAGATCGATGGTCCAGTTTCCGGCGCTGACCGATTTTCGGAAATTGGCAATCCGGTTATTCCGGATAATCGTCGGGTCGATGGCATCCAGCCTGGTGTATTCTTTGATGAAATCTTTGGATGATCCGCTGCCTCCAAGCCATTGCCGTTCGCGGCCCCAGGAGTTAAACGGGCCATGTTCGCCGGTTTCGCGCACGGTTTCCCAGATGTCGCAATACTCGATGATGTGGCCGCCCCAGGTTCCATCGTTGATGCAAATTCCGGCACGCGGACAGTTGTAAATCGTATTGTGCGATGCCCTGATTTTATGACTCATTGAAATATATACACCGGCAACCTGTTTCCCAACATCACCAAAATCGTGCATGATACAATTTTCGACCACGCAGTTTTCAGGATAATCCGGAGTTTTTGGTCCCGGCTCCAGATCCATGTTTTTGCGCATCGCGTTCCAATCTTTTCCCAGAATCTCCCGGTCGTCCCAGGTTTGATAAAAACGAACAGCTGAAGGAGAACCTACAAAGCAAACCGCACTTTCGCCGGTGTGAACGAACAGGCAATTTTTCACCTGATTATTGCGGTTGTAAGCGCTCATAAAAACTCCGTTTCCACCCAGGTGATCGAAACGGCAATCTTCGATGCTGCAATTTTCAGCGCCTTCCATGAAAACGGCTCCACCACGGTGAATCGCCCAGTCGCCACGGGCAACCGGCTCGTATTGATCCATAAAAGTATAGTCGGATTGAGTAAAACAAAAGCCTTTGAAGGATATGTTTTTCACCGGATTTGCTGAACTTCCTTTCAACCGGATCAAATCTTTGATCACCGGGATTTCGAAAGTCGCGCCGTTTATGTCCAGACCGGCTTGCGGATAATAATATAATTTGCTGGTGTTCGTGTCCAGAAACCATTCTCCGGGGGTATCCAGTTCTTCGAATATGTTGTCGACAAAAACCCATGAAGCGCCATTCCCCTTGCCTCCTATCCCGTACGAACGTTGCAATTGCCAGCCGCCTTCACCCAGCAGGATTTTATTTTCCACCCGGTCAATTCCTTTGATGCGGTACTGCATGTTGCCCCAGTTGTGGCTTTGAAACCCATGAACAATCCCAGTTTCAGGATTCTTCCAGATTTTTTGGGTGAATTTTTCAGGATCATACGAAAACCATTCGTCGTAACGGCGATTCGTTCCATCGGTAACCTGCACATAACCTTCACCTCCACGCAAGGGATTTTGTTCGTCGTAGTTGGGAAACCGTGCTCTGATTTGCCTTTTCCCATTGACAAAAAGCTGGTCGAAATAAAGTCCTTCAGGAATTTGAGCAACTACAATTCCATCTTTATACTTTTCCCAGTTCGGCTTAGCTAATACCTGCGAACCTTTAACGATAACCTTTGCTCCGGGTAAAGCTGAAAAAAGGATTGGTTTTTCAGGAGTGCCGGAAAATTCGGCTCCAATTTGGATGGTTTTGTCGAGATAATAGGTCCCTTCCTGAAACCACACGGTTACAGCTTCTTTCCCTGCCAGCTTTTTTGTCCCGGCTAACGCACGGTTAAACGAAGCGAATGGTTTTTCACTGGTTCCCGCGTTAGTGTCCTTTCCTGAAGGGGATACAAAAAGTTCTTTTGCGAAGAGCGAATTCGCTAAAAACAGTAATACCGCTGCAAGTCTTAATTTCATCATAATTTTATCTCTTTAAGTCAATGTGTGATACGTTGTTCTTTTTCCCCAGATCATTTACTGTTCCGAAACTGGCGACAGTATTTCCTTCGGATAGATCTCCTAAAATGACTGGATATTCAGTTCTGTTAGTGATTGTAATGTTTGAGACCTTGTAGCTATCTTTTCCATGGAATTTCTCGTAGTTTGCCTCATAACCGGCAGGAACCTTCGGGTAATCGGTAGTCAGGTATTGAAAGCGCGCGTTGTATCCAACGACAATGGGACGAAGTGTCGCATCAACTGGGCTTCCGGTATGGGTTAAATTAATGGTGTGGCCGGTGCCTCTGATGGCTGCGAACACATGATTTCCGACTGCATGGGGTGATGGGAAGATCTTGAGGTCGATCTGAACGTTGGAAGTTCCATCGGAATGCATATAGATGAGTGGCCCATACGCCGCATTTCCACTTGAATTAATGATTTTACCTCCACTGGGCATGGAATACCCTTCGATAATACAATCCAACACCGAACAATTTGTAACTGTTACGCCACCTTTGGCCATGTATAATTTGATACCACCCCGGGTTTTCTTTACGATGCAATTTTCAACAGTAACACTACCATCGATTGGGTATGCCCTGATTCCATCTTCAACTAAATTCAGCATAACATCGCGGGGAATCGGCAAACCGGCAACATCGCCGATAGGCAATTTGTAATTGAATCTTTTAGGCAAATCTCCATCATTCGTTTCTTTATACAAATCGTTACTAGGCCGCACTGCCCCCTCGATAAGTGTGTTTTTAATCAGGGTTTTATCAGCGCCATTCTGCATATAAATAACATGACCAAAGGCCCGGTGCTGGAATTCGCAACTGTCGACGGTATTGCTTACTCCGGTAATCAGTAAAGCACAACGTTTGTCCAGTCCGGCTACATTGTCTTTTCCGATTCCGTACATATTTCCATAGCCATACGGGTAGGAACCTCTGCATGTCATTTTAATGCCGACAATTAGATTGTCATTGCCTGAAACCCGGATATTGGCTCCTCCTTTTTGCCCTTTGGCCAACGTAGCTCTGTTTTGGTTGTAGCTTCCGAAATCGGTGACTTCCAGCATTCCGTTTGCATACGTATCTTCAAAAGTTCCGCCTCTCAAAGTATTGCCTGAACCGGTAAAATTGAAATGAGTGCCTTCCGATTCAATGATTGGAAAATTGATGTAAACTCCAGATAAAACAATCGTGTTATTTGAGCCTGAACATTGAAAATTTCTACTTCCAGCTGGAAGTTCGGTAACCATATAGTTGCCCGGTTTCAAGGTAATAAGTTGATCACTTTTTTCAACAGCAGCGCGCAATTCAGCTAATGTCGAGACTTTCAGCGCAGACTTTTCCTGTGCGTTTAATGCTTGCTGATTAGTCATAAGACTGACAAACAACAAGACAGTGATTAAAAGTTTACTCTTTTTCATAATTTCTACTTGATGTTTTATTACTTCTTTCCACGGGGGAAATGATATTCCAATACAATATAAATAGGTCCAAAATTTGAAATTTACAAGATAGGCTGATTTGCTCAATTATTCACATTGACTATGATTCGCTTTTATTCGCCAAGCAGAACAAGCTGCTGTCCCACCTGAGTCGGGATATCGTACAAATAAGTGGTCCGTAAATTCAATCCGTTCAGTTTTGCTTTTTCAGAAATCAATGGTTTTTGAATCGCCGGAGTATGGAAAAAGGGATTTTCATTTTCGCCTTTGGCTGGCATTAATTCGTTTTTATTTTCCATACTTAATTCTGAATAGCTTCGTATGCGGCAATTTCCGCCTAAATTCGATTGAATAACTGCTTTTATTAGTTTCCCCTCTTTCCATTCCATCGATACAATTTCGAAACCTCCTCTGGTCCGCAGACCTTTTACGCTGCCATTTTTCCAAACATCGGGCAGGGCGGGTAAAAGCTGAATTGCGCCATCGTGACTTTGTACCAGCATTTCGGTTAATCCGGAAGTGAACCCGAAGTTTCCATCAATCTGGAACGGTGGATGGGCATCGAACATGTTGGCATAGGTTCCGCCTCCTTTGGGTGAATCGGGTCGTCCAACCAGTTTGATTTGTTCGCGCATCATTTGCCAGGCATGGTTTCCATCGAGCAGGCGCGCCCAGAGGTTGATTTTCCAGTTCATCGACCAGCCGGTTGACGGATCGCCGCGATAGATCAGCACGTTTTTAGCCGCTTCGAACAAATCGGGATTTTGATATGGCGAAATTTGATTGGACGGAAACAATCCATACAAATGCGATACGTGGCGGTGTTTGTCCTCCGGATCGTCCCAGTCTTTTATCCATTCCTGAGCCTGGGCATGTTGTCCGATTTGCATGGGCGCCAACTTAGGTAACATGCCTTCAATTTTCTGAACCAAGTCGGAATCGCTGTTCAGTAATTTTGCTGCCTGTGCGGTTTTGGTCAGCATATCAAAAACCAGCTGATTATCCATTGTCGTGCCATAGGCAATATTCACATTATTCGGAAATCCTTTGGGTCGGTTTTCAGGCGAAGTTGAAGGCGAAAAAATCATCCAGCCATGCTCCGGTTCCGGACATAAAAAGCTTAAACAAAATTCAGCAGCGCCTTTCATCGCCGGATAAACAGTGCGCAGATATTCCAAATCGCCACTAAACATGTATTTGTCCCAAAGGTGCTGGCTCAACCAAATTCCACCGCTGGGCCACATGCCCCAGGTAGCTCCGTCAACAGGACCGCAAATCCGCCAGATATCGGTGTTGTGGTGCGTTACCCAGCCATCGGCGCCGTACATGTCGGCAGCAGTTTTTTGCCCGGTTACCGAAAGGTCTTTTACCATTTGGATGAGTGGCTCGTGCATTTCAGTAAGATTTGTTGGTTCGGCCGGCCAATAATTCATTTCAGTATTGATGTTTATCGTGTAAGCGCTTTTCCATGGCGGATCGAGCTGATTGCACCAAATCCCCTGCAAAGTAGATGCCTGACCGCCGGGTTGCGAGGAGCAGATAAGCAGGTAACGCCCAAACTGAAAATAGAGCGCTGCCAAAGCTGGATCGTTTGTGGTGCTGAAATTTTTGATGCGCACATCGGTTGGCTGACTGGCCGCAGCAGTTTGCCCCAAATCAAGAGTTACCCGCTTGAAATAGTTCCGGTAATACGCTGAATGATCTTTCAGCATTTGATCGTAATTTTTCTTTTCGGCTTTCCCGATGTATGCAATTGCTCTTTGCTCTGCATCGGCACTGATATCGTTATAATTTACAAAATTGGTGGCTATCGATACATACAAGGTAGCGCTGTTCGCATTCGAAAGAATAAGTGAGCTGTCTTTGGTGCTTAAGGTTCCACCTTCAGGAACAATTTTTAAGCGCGACTGAAACCGAACCTGCCCCTTGATAAAAGCATCGTTTTGACCCTTTACGCTAGCCCGATCGCCACTAATTCCGTTCATTTTCAGCACATTGTTATTTTCAGCAGAAACATTTACAACTGATGGCTGCGGACGATCCATTCCGGCTGAGAAACTGATTTTCCCTTTCTGGCTGGCTGTCAGCTTAATCACAATAAGCTGATCGGTAAACGAAGTGAATATTTCGCGTTTGTAATCCACGCCATCAACCGTATAAGTGCAGGTATTCACTGCCGTTTCAAGATTAAGTTCACGCCGGTAATCCGAAAATTTTTCGTGACCCGGAAACTTCAATCTCAAATCGCCAACGGTTTGATAAGGCATTCCCTGCGAAATTTTTGAGATGATCTTTTTGTTGGCCAAATCATGCGCCTCCTTGTATTTATCCTGAAACATGAGGTTTCGGATTTCGGTCAGAATTTCTTTCGCATCGGGATTATCGTTTCGATGCGGACCACCCGACCAAAGCGTAGCTTCATTTAACTGGATGTTTTCGTTGGAAGGATTGCCGAACACCATGCAGCCCAGGCGGCCATTTCCCAATGGAAGTGCTTCGTTCCAATTGGCTGCCGGGGCATTGTACCAAAGGGTTAACTGGTTTTGTTTGGCTTGACCGGATGTGCTTTTTCCTGATGTAACAATAATGGTTAGGGTAAGTAAAAGCAATCCCGAAAGCTTCAATTTAAACATGTTCTGATTCATATTGGTTATTTGGTTTTAAAAGTTTGTACGAATACTTCAGGTAAGTTTTCATGCCTTTTTAACTAGTATTATTTTTTTGTAATCAACTCAAAATAATCGAGGCGCACTTTTTCTCCGCCGACCGATTCGGCCTCAATCCGAATTTCATCGCCTTTGTTTACCTGAATGTTTTTATACAAATGCCAGCAATTGGAGTCTACATCCAGATTAAAACTTGGTTTTTCAGAAAGAAACTAGTTTTCAGATACCGAACTTTCTGAGAAAAAAATGTTTCGTGCTTGTAATTTCAGATTTTCGCCTTTCAGATTAATGGCTCCCTGCAAAGGTAAATCGACACATGAAGCACCAATTTTTGAATGACCAATACTATTTTCTTCATGGTTGTATCAGGTTTAGTTTAGGTTTTTGTTTGTTCAAATTCTTGTTTCTTATTCTTCAGCAAACTGTTTCCAGTTTTGAAATTCAGTAAGCTGTTATAGTGCTCCCTGAACCCGGAACACAACAGCGTACTGATTTGGTTTTTTGATTGGTATTTTCAGAATAAGTTCGCTATCGTTTTGTTTGTATTGAATGGTATCGTTGCTGCCAATCATTTGCACCGACTTAATTTTTTCAGGCTTGTACGACGATTTTAGTCCAAGTGCCGGAATTTTGATTTCGCCCGAAGCGGGATTCATTACAAAAATGTACAGATTATTCCCTTTTGTGGTGAACCGAACTTCATCGTGCCCGTATGGCTGGCTGTCTTTTGTCCGGTTGTTAAACTGTACATTCTTTTTGGCCTGAATTTTCTTAAGGGTTTCCGGGTCGGTATTGGCCAAATTGGCATTGTCCGAATCTGAACCGGAAAGCGCAGAAAATAAATTGTCGCCATGTACTTTCCAGGGTTTTGAGGCATAAATCGCTTCACCATTCAGTTTTAGCCAGTCTCCAAATTCATCAAAGATCAATTTATGCTCAGGGGGAATGGTTCCGTCAGGCAGGAGTTCGACATTCAGCATAAAATTTCCGTTTTTGCTCACCACATCAATCAACAGTTCAATCGTACTTCTTGCATCGTGCCTCGAAGGGTCATCCTTCTTGTAGAACCAATGTGTATACGAGCAGATGCTTTGCCACGGTTCGGGATAGAGTTCAGGTTCAACACCTTGTTCGATGTCATGTACAATTGCTTTTTCGCCGGGAATCTTACCGGCAATTACCGCATTGATTTTGCCATCGGGTTCAATTTTGTGGTTCAGAAAAAAACGGAAGGCTTCTTTGCCAAAATCGCCGTAGGGAAACCCAACACCATCGAACCATAAAAAATCGACATCATATTTGCTTACCAGTTCTTTCATCCGGAGCAGCCAGTTTTGTTTCCAGGCTTCTTCCCATTCCGGAGTGCGTTTTTCGGGTACCGGGCCATACAAATTCGCCGGATCAAGGCCTTCCCACCATTTACCAATCCCGTCTTTTTTTGTCAACCGGGCATCGTAGGGTACGCCTTTATACACACCCGAAGTATCGGAACCAAAAGCCGGCAGGTTCCATTTAAAGAAGCGCTCGTCGTGGGTACTCACCCCATAAGGAACACCGTATTTTTTTGCCGATTTGCTGAATTCGCCCACGATGTCGCGTTTGGGACCAACATTTACCGAGTTCCATTCCTGATAGCTTGAGTTCCAGTTGTCGAAATTATCGTGGTGATGAGCCAGCGCCATAAAATAGCGGGCTCCCAGATTTTCAGTAAAATACTTTAGCAGACTATCCGTATTCAGCTTCTCGGCTTTCCAGGCATGAGCCACATCTTTATAGCCTACTTCGGAAGGATGCCCGAAAGTTTTCAGGTGATACGGATACGCATTTTTCCCGAAGGTTTCGCGGCCCACATCCTGCATGTACATGTGACGGGCATACCAGCCACCCCCGTATTCGGGTACAGTTTGAGCGCCCCAATGTACCCACACGCCAAAGCGGGCATTGGTAAACCATTCGGGCACGGTGTATTGCTTTGTCAGTTCTTCCCACGAAAGTTCCTTTTCCTGAGAAAAACAAGTTGTACTAAGAATTAAGGCAAAGAATAACAGATGTATAGTTTTCATATATTGAAATAGTTTTTTTTAGAGGCAAAGTTTAGCTTGACTCAATTTTTCGGGATAACTCGCTCATTTTAATTATTCTCTTGATTTTACATATTCTTTTCATGACTAGTTTTACATGTCCGTTCTCAACGGAATAACCATGTTCCAGGTTTTATCAAATTTCCAGGCTTCAGGACCAGTTCCGGTTGCAGCAAAAAGATGGGTCGGAACACCATCTTCAATTAACAGAAATGGTGGTTCAAAGTGATTCTGGTGCGAAGTAGTCCCATCGTCCCAAAGGACATCGCGCGTGTAGGCTTTAAATTTTTCGAACAACTGCCATTTGATGCCGTCTTTCGACCAAACATGAATGCCACCTCCCTCAACGCCACAAATTTCGCCCGAACGGTCTTTCAGGATTGCTTCGTATTGCGTGCCTGTCCACCAAATGTAAGGGTCTTCCACATCGATGTGATTATTCTCAGCTGTTTCGAACCTGAAGATTGGATCTTCGCTTAATCGTTCATATGGACCTTCAGGACGAGAAGCTTTTGAAACGCCCAATAAAAGCGGAGGAGTCAATCCTTCGGTAGACGATTTGTACATGAGTAAAATTTCGCCTGTTTCCTGATTGACTGCCGGTGCAGGATTCGAAGTTATTGAAGCATCCCAGTGTCCGGGACGAGGTTCAATAATTGGCTTATCCAATCTTTTCCACGGACCATAAACACTGTTGCTTATCGCCACACCAATCCGTTTATTCATCCAGGCTTCGCGCCAATTGTCTTTGGCTAAATCGGGCTTTTCGGGTGTTGGCTGGTCGAAACGGTACGTTGTTCCGAAATAATAAAGTAAGTATTGATTTCGGTATTTTACCACGCGTGGATTGTGGGTACACATGCCATCCCAATACTGCTTTCCTCTTGGCGGAAGCACAACATCATGAGCCACATAAGGTCCGATTGGGGTATCGGCAATTGCATGTACCACTTCGGAGTTGGTTACCCAATTCCCAAAATTCACTTTCCGCGACCAGCGGCTGGCAAACATGTGGTATTTACCGTCTTCGCCTTTGATGACCGATGAACCCCAGATCCAGTAATCGGGATCCTGAAAACCGCCATTTTTAGGAGCAGGTAAAATCCGGTCGATAAAAGCCAAAGAGTCTTTTTTCTGAGCATGGGAAACCAATGGCGAAAAAACCATTAATCCGGAGATTCCAAGAATTGAGTTTGATATAAAATTTCGTCGTTTCATCGTAAATTCGTTTTAATTCATTTTTTACCTGGAATTTCTCAACGCCAGGTAATTTTTGCTTTTCTGGATTCGGTATTCACCCAAACACTGGCATGTTCAAATTCGCGGGTAAACTCCCAGCCTTTGGGATTTACACGCTTATAGGCTGTTTTTGGAGCTCCAAGTGGTTTCAATAATTCGGGATAATCGACTAAATTCCCGTCAGATAAATTCCAGCCCCAGTTCCATTGAAAGTAAGAATAAGGTTGCGCTCCGATCAGGTAACATGCCAAATAAAACTCCAGCTGTTGCTTTGACCGTTCGATCATTCCTTCGGTCTTTGTCGCCCCAATGGTTATATCGGTTGGCCCCTTGCCCTTGGCGCCAAAACGGTAAATCGACATTTTTCCGGCTTGGGCAATTCGAAGCATATCGCCCCAATCTTTAAGCAGACTTTCTTTCCCGGACACTGTTTCGTTATAATGTTCGAACATAAAGGCATCGCACGATGGGAAAACCTCTTTCGTGTTGGCAGCATTGTTCCCAATGAGTATTTTATCGGGTCCCATTTGTTTTTTCAGCGCAGCCATCATTTCACCTTTTGCTTTTGCTATTTCAACCAATTGATCTTTAGGGTAATCAGCCTTCTCATCCACATTCATCCGGTCGATAAAAATACCATCGGCTCCGGAAATTTTAACACCTTCAACAGCCGATGCCACCCACCATTTGCGGAAGTCGGGATTTAAAGTATCGAAATAATACGAGAATGCAGGTCCGTTGGTCTTTTCCTTCAGCTTTCCTGTTTTAGGATCAATGGCTAAAAATTTCTTTAATTCAGGATTTTTAGCCAGGCCTTCCGGAGTAAGATCTTTGTTGAATTGTGTAAATGGCCAGGCGACATACGAATTAAAATAAAACAATACCTTAATCCCAGGTTTGATTTTATGAAACGCCTCCACTTCGTGTTTGGTTCCAAGTACCGCATCGCCCAGCAATTTGAATGCATGCGATTTTTCAAGACATATAAAATCTGAACGTTCGGCAATAAATTTCACCTCATCAGGCTCCAATACCCGATCAATATCTCCAAAATGATAATACATGGGCGTCGTTTCCCAACTGAATTCCGGAAAATCAGAACCGGGATTAAACCGACTGCCATCACTTATTATTAACGAGGTTTCCATGGTTCTTTTTTGCGGATTCTGTGCCATTAAATTCGAAGATACAGCCAACAGGAACAAACTCATCAACACCCAAACCACGTTGAAATACTGGATTTTAATCTTAAGACATTCAATAAATTTTGCAGATAACTTTTTCATTTTTTTTGAATTTTTATCGTGTTATAATTATTTGTTTATACTCTAAGAAATGAGAATGAAATAATGTCTTATAACTAATGTTTGACTCACCCCTCGCTCGCAATGCTCGCTCTTCCCCTCTCTACTCTTAGAGAGGGGCGAAGCCGCCTTTAGGCGACTTGGGGTGAGTGAATTTTATGTTATGACAATAAATTGTTCCTTTTACTTAATATCACTTGTCTTTTCCCAAATGGGAAAGAATAAAATTGCTGCAAGAATCGGCAATGCCTTCGAATGATGGAGAGATGTTGTCTCCGGAAAAGCTGTGCCCTGCATGGTAAACCGTCAACAATCTGACATCCGCTTTTTTTTCTTTGGCCACCTTTAACAGGTATTGTGAGTTGATTATTGGAAGAGTCGTGTCCTTATCGCCATGCAGCAATAAAATGGAAGGACTGTTTGCTTCCATAAATTCAGTTGGACTAAGTAATCGAGCCAATTCTGGTTTTTCTTCCAAAGTTCCACCCAAAAGGCGTGTGAAAAGAGCGCCATCGTCAAAGATCGACTTAGGACGTAAATTCGGATTTAAACATGAGGTAAATGGAAAGAAGGAAGCTACACATTTAAATTTTGGGTGAATATCCGATAATTGCGCATCTCCCGGGAAACAGGAATCGGGTACCAAAGCGGTCACCAAACAGAGATGTCCGCCCGCCGAGCCGCCCCAAATGCCATAATCATTCTCATCCAGTTTAAATTGTTTCGCATTTTTCAGGAGGAACTTAGCGGCATCTTTACAGTCCACCGCCGATTCGTAGGTACTTACAGGTGATTTTGCCAGCCGGTAATCGATTGTAATACATACCACCCCGCTATTCATTAGTTTTTGCAGTGTTCCTAAAAAAGCTTTGTTAAAAATATTTTCTTTTTTTCCACCGGCCCATCCACCGCCGTGAACAAACAGCATCCAGGGATTTTTTTCCTTCAAATTTTCAGGATTTGGATAGAAAATGTCCATGATCAGATCTTTCCCATCGACTGCTTTATAAACGACGTTCTTTTTATAGTTGACTCCTTCGACAAATCCATATTCAGAGGCTTGCCCATACAGCAACGAAAAACCGGAAAGAAAAAAGACAACGAATAAAACGCTAAATCTAAGACCACTACCAGTTAAAATTGATTTCATCTGTGAATAATTTAGCCCCTCCAAACCTCCCCCGAGGGGAGGCTTAAAAACGGCAACGTTTATTTTTTTTGTTTTGATTTTGATTCGCCTCATATTATCTATTTTCTAAAAGCCCAATATCGTGCCTGATGATAAAGTTAAAGTCGAGAGACTAATAATCAGCTTTTCAATTCAAAACTTTTTAATATCGGTTACTCAATCATTGATTCTTAATTATTTTCCGGGTAATTGCATTCTGTCCATTTGAGGCTTTAATGAAATAAATTCCAGATGTCAGATAGCTCAAATCAATCAATTCTTTTCCATCTTCAATTTTCGTTGATATCAAACAAGTTCCGGTGTCGTTGAATACATCGACCTTTGTCATTTGAACATCCGGCATTTTAATATGCAACACATCAGTTAACGGATTGGGATAGATTTCGATGTCTTTCTTTAAATCAGAACGATTGATTGCCGACGCGACTGATTTCAAATTAAATAGATAACAGTTCATGCTTTCAGCTGAAATTGAAGTGGAAAAATGATTTCCCTCGGATTCAAATTTCGCGGTCGATCCTTCAATTGGTGTGTTATTCGTCCAGTAATGCACTGAAACTGAATCACTGATTTCAGTTCCGGCAACATTGATTGGTACTGAAGTATAATTGGTTGAGCCTTTATTGATGACCCATAAAACAACTTTGTCGTCTTTTCGAAACGCCATGGTATACACAGAAGGCATGGAATTGATGGTTGAGGTAATGTAGGTATAGTTTAAAATATGGTTGGCAAATTGTTTCATGATGTAATATCCACGTAACCTTCTTCCCGTTCCATTTGAAGGATAAGAGATCGAACGGGTCTCAGTATTAATTCCGCGCGACCAGATTTCGAAAAAGACATCACCGGAAATACCAGCCTGATAGGCAGCGCATCTTTCGATATATACCCCAATAGGTTTCGATATGGCGGGTTCTACTCCTGAAGTTGCGGCCCCGGCGCCTGTGCTGAATTCATCGTGGACAACCGGTATTCCCAAGGTTTTTGCATAAGCAAGAAACGATTCCCAGGTTTGTGTTTCGCTGGAAGAGTAATCATGGGTACTGAACGATGAATACAGATCCTTTGTTCCCAAACTGGCGACCTTTTTCATATAGGTTAATCCCTGACTTAAACTCCAGAATCCCTGGTCAGAAATTAAAGGCATGGCAACACTGCGGGCATTCAATTCAGTTTTTAATGTGGCAATAATATCCGCAGCCAAATTAGCAGGCACAAAGCTTGTCCATTCTTTTGCAACCGAAAGGATGGCAATGGGAACTCCCTGCTGACTCATATATTCCACATAGTCGGCCAGAAAAACTCCATATTTGCCGGTATTAACCGCTTTGGTGGAATAGTTGACAATCCAATCCGGCATGTTATTATCATTTCCATAACCATCGTAATCGGAACGCATGGTTGCGAAAAACTGAATTTCAGGATTTACCGCTTTTATGGCTTGCATGGTTGCCACCTGTTTGTCGTAAAATGCCCAATTCTTTGTTCCCTCAACAAGTTCCTGATTTTTATCGTACTGAACCCGACAGGTATTAAACGCGATGTCCTTAAACCCCCATTCAATCATCTCCTGTTTGTTAATCGCGCTTTGAATCGCTTTTGAACTTCGCTCCATATCGCCCCCGATCATCGTAATGGTTTGTTTATAATCAGTAGCATTCAGGTCGATCGACTGAGCCAAAACAGATGAAGCAAAGACGAAAAGAATACTTGCAGACAAAAGATATTTCGAGGTCCAGGGAATACTAAAATTTCTCATTATAATCAGAGGTTCATTATTACTTACTATTTCAATCCGCCTGTTATTTCTTCCAGCTTATTAAAAAATGCTTGTTTTCGGGACGAACTAATTTCCCAATTCACCGGAACGGACTGGAAACCGTTTTCAAAGCCTTCATCTTTCATCCGGTAATCGAAATATCCCCACGAAGCATACGATTTTACCGCCTCAACCAGATTGTTGGATGGCCTGTCGAAATCAAAATGATCGTCTTCATTGAAAATGATAGGTTTTGGCGTATAAGCATCCAACGCCCTGATCTTGCTCACCATATCGGTAATTTTTGCCGGATCTTTCACACCATTGCCGTGAATCAGGATGAAGTCAGCGGCTTTAACGACATTTTCGGCAGGAACTTTTCCTCCGCTAAAACTTGTCCCTGCCAAATAACGATAGCCGTTTTTCTTTTTGGATTGAATTCGTTCAATCACCTCGTTCACCCTTTCAGGTTGAAGAATAGAATGGCTGTATTTGAGGTTGCATTCGTTATTGACTTCGATGATGACATTCCGGTAATTTTTTGAAAAAAGCCAATCGATTGCATGGTCAACCCCACGCAAAACAGCTTCATTGCTTTCCAATAGATCTTCCTGGTCGTTATAGAAAAGACCCAGAATTACCACCATCCCTTTTTCGTTTGCCCGGTCGATGATTCGTTCCAGACGCTTCATGTATTCGGGGCGCAAATCGCCTTTGGGATCGATAGCGGAATTGATCCAGCCTTTATTCCCGTAACCCAGCGGACTTCCTCCCTGCAAATTAATGGTAAAAGCCAGCAAACCTTTGGCATACCACGAATCCATCGCTTTTACAAATTCGTCGGTGTTCCGGTTGGCGTCCCATTTTTGGGTATCGGGGTATTTCCACCGGTCGGCAGTTTCGGGATTCAGGTCGTCAAATATTCCCTGTACCATGCGCGAATTCATTAAAAGCCCTTCGATGGATTGTCCCTGCCAACTGCGCCCTTTGTAGGTCGGAATGCCATTGATCAGAAATTTTTCGCCTTGAATACTGACAATAGTTTTATTCTTTCCCTTTGTTTTAGCAATGGATTCTCCCGGAAATATTGCCAAACCAACAATGATCAGAACAGCTGATAAAATTGTTTTTTTCATTTAAAATCAGTTAGTTGTGATACATTTTTGTAATTCATCAAAATTTCATCCAAGTGAGTTGATTCCAATTCTCTTTGATATAGTTTTGCGGCTTGCCTGATGTCGATCTGCCATTTTTTACAATTTCAGTAATCTTCAGGGTTAGTTTTTTTACAATTTCAGGATGTTCGAAATACAAATTAGTGGTCTCTCCGGGGTCTTCTTCCATGTTGTACAATTCGTAGATGGCTTCTCCCGGTTTAGGTTCTATCAGAACCGGTTTTAATGATCCTCCGGAACCCCGTAACATATTCAGCTTCCATTTCCCATCGCGAATGGCAAAATAACCTGCACTCGAATGACTAATTACAGGTCCTCTCGAATAGAGCTTTGGCTGATTTCCTTTCAGTATTGGGTACAAGCTGTAGCTGTCTTCTCCCGCATTTTCAGGAATAGTTAGGCCAACAATATCTGCAATGGTAGCCATATAATCGGTTTGACAAACCGGAATATCCGATTTACTGCCAGGCTTGATCACTTCAGGCCAGCGCATCAGAAAAGGAACATGATGGCCACCTTCATAAATATCGCGCTTCCCTCCCTTAAAATTCATGCAGCTGAAATGCTGGTAGGTATCCCGTTGATATTCGTAATTGCTCTCGGCACCATTGTCGGATGAAAATATGACCAGTGTATTCTTATCGAGCCCATTGGCCTGAAGCGCGTCAAGCACTTGCCCGACACGGTAATCGGTTTCTTGTACAAAGTCGCCATAATTACCACATTTACTTTTTCCCCGGAAATCGGGATGCGTGCAATGTGGCAAATGTGGACTGGTCATTGCAAAATAAATAAAGAAAGGTTTTCCATTCTGAGCGGCTTTAGCCACCTTATTGATGTAATCGACTGCTTTCCCGGTTAAGGTTTCCAGTACCAATTCATCATTGAACGAAGGCGCTACTTCGATATAACCGTTGCTCTGCTTTTGCTCATAAGGTGGTGTAAAACGGAAGGTTCGCGGCGTTACATCCAGTTTCTTTTTCGTCCATAAAATTGGAGGATCAAGCACTTTATCATTTTCGAGATAGGTCAGAATACCATAATTCATGGATGCAGGAATGCCAAAATAGTAATCGAAGCCTTTTTCTATCGGGCCATCCGTAAATGGTTTCGACCAGTCGCGGCCTTTACCCGGTTCGCCCACAAATTCCATCTGAAGGTGCCACTTGCCAATCATGGCCGTTTGGTAACCCTTTGCTTTAAGCATTGATGCAATGGTCATGCGGCCTTTTTCGATCAGGCAAGGTCCATCTGCTTCCAAAACGCCCATTTTCAAAGAAGTTCTCCAACTGTACCGGCCAGTCAGTAAAGAGTACCGTGAAGGCGTACACACTGCATCGCTGCTGTGTCCATCGGTAAAAATGATTCCTGAATTTGCCAGCTTATCCATGTTTGGCGTGCTCAGTTTTGCCTCCGGATTGAGGGCGCTTACATCGCCATAACCCTGATCATCGGTGTAAATAATGACAATATTGGGCTTGTTTTTCTGAACGGATTCAGCAGTAAATCCGAAAAAAGGAATGCTGCACAAGCCTGCGATTATAGGTTTCGTCGGAATGTTGAATTTCATTTTAGTCATTTTTATTATTTTTTGAGGTTTATCAACTTTAAATTTAATGGATTGGCTAACCCAACTTTTTCATGGCTTACATCATATTAAGAATGTGATCACCGCGATCCTAGCTTTACCAGACCTGCCGGTTGATCGGCGTACATCAGTGTACTCCAGGGCATCGTGCCTCCGGTTTCGGGCCTGGTTTTTTCGAGCGCTTTTTGGCACCAGGGCATGTCCAGTCCCATGCGGTTGTGATAGTGGTTGACAATTTTGTCGTACATCGGCCGCAGTTGTCCACGACCCTTTTCTGCAATTTCCGTGTGCTTGTATTTTCCCTGATAGCTTTCGTAGTATTCGAAGGGAACATCGTTCCCCAGATTATACTTAGCCACATATCCAAATCCTTTAGCCAGACGGTTGTCGTAGGCGCTATACAAATCGACACCCTGTTTCCAGGCAATTTCTGCGGAGTTGACCAGATATTCCAATCCCATTTGTGTGTGTCCCTGATCGCGACCGCTTTCCTGACATTGGCCGGATTCTTTGAAATAGTGATTTACAGCGCCATTGCCATCTCCGTGCAAAAAATAGTCCACCGCTTTTTGAAACATCGCGTGATCATCGAGAAAAATTCCCATCGCCATCATGGTCTGGATCATGGAGGCGTCCCAGTTTCCGTTAGCTGAAGGGAAGAAATCCGCTATTACCGGATAAAGCACCTTTTGTAACATGCTTCGAAATGCCTGTTGATCCTTTTCAGGCCAGCCGTTCCAGGTATGTTTCAGGAGTTCGGCCGCATTGCAGAACTGAAGCCCGCCCATTCCGACCAATAACTTCGCATCGTGATTGCTTACCGATTCGAGTGTTTCCGACCAGGCATTTAGAATTTCCGCAGTTTTTAAGGCATGGGCTACCGAGTCGGTAAAAACCCAGAGTAAGGCGTGCGTATATGCTGAGCGCGCATCGTCCATAAACTTAGAACCACCGATATCGGGTTTGTTGTAAGCGCCCCGTTCGACGTGAGCAACCGGTCGGGGTTTCCAATTGAGATTTGCCTCTTTCGATGCCCGCATTATTTCCCATGATTCTTTCCAGGGTTGCTCCCCGGTTATTATTTTCGACTTAACAAATTCAAGTTCAGCCTGATTGTGAGAAATGCCCGGGTGTACAAATCCGGCTCCCAAGGAATTGCCGGAAATCATGGATAGCATGATAGCCACACAAATTAAGGTAAAGATTCTATGCTTCATATTATTTCATTTTCTTTTAGATTATTACTTTTCAACTTAAATTTCCATCAGAAAAAACAGATTACAAATTAGTTTATTGTGATTTTTTGGTGCTCACCTGCATCAAATTTCATTTCCTTTTTATTGAATTTTATTGTTACCGGCACTTCGTTATGCAGATAAACTTCACCTTGTTTCTGTTCCAAAACAACATTCCCTTTTTCAGTGGATGAAATGCTAAATCCGCTTGCAGCAAGCAGTGTTCCGTTGCCCATAAAAAGTACAATATCGCCATTCTTTTCAGTACCGACCAGTGAATAAGCAGCGTTCGATGTAATATTCTTATAGCTGGCTGTTTTTCCATCTTTTGAAGAAAACACAAAATCGGTGCGTCCCGATTTGTGGGTAAGCTTCAATCCAACAAATTCTTTGTCGCCTTTTTCATCTTCAAAACCCGTGATTGAGGAAATGCTTTTCCCTTGTTCGGAAGTAAAAGGTTCGTATACCGATACAAACGGATGCTGCCACGCTTCGCCATGCTGACGGGCGGCAAAGGTTAAATAAGGGACTTTATCAACATCGTACGGAATATTTCCTTTATTGCGAAAAGATTCACAGGGAGGTGATTTAATCGTAAACAGCTCGCGCCCATCGGTACCTTTCATCCAGAGGTTCATAAACACGTCGGGCTTGCCTTCGGGCATGTCGATCTTCCATTCAGCCTGATAGTCCTTGTTTGTGCGTACCGATTTTTTATCCCACATGTAATCGAGGGCGTAAAGGTGTCCACCAGCGAAGGCCATTTCTTCACTCGGTTCCAATTTCAGGGGTTTGCCCTCCAAATCGCTAATCTGCATGCTTTGACCTAAATTGTGGTAATAATAATCGTGGAATTTGTCGCCCTTGCGTTGTTTTTTCGAACGGAAAATATCAATGTAATACCCTGTTGTTTCACCGGTTTTAACGATACTCACCAAACGGCTTTGGTCGCTTTGGGTTTCGGGTTCCAGAAAGTACACATCAGAATAAGTAATATTTGGATAAAAGCCATCCTTTTGCTCCGACTTAGGGTATTCGCTAATTAAATCGAAAGCGTGGTTGCTAAACATTTCGGTGTATGAGGAAACTCCATCAACCATTACTGTATTGTGCGCCGGAAACTGCGAATAATATTCAAGATAAATGGCTTCAAGATAGTTGGAGCCTTTGCCAGGATCGGCACCCTGAACAAAGCCTTTCCCGTAGAGTTCCATGTTAATTCCGTTGGCATGCATGTGGTTTCCCAGCGATGCATTTAACGAAACCATCATACCATCAGCACCTTGCCCCATGCGTTGTACATGCCAGCTTACATTGGGAGCATAGAATGTTTGCGAGATGTAATCGTTCAAATTTCCTTTGGTATACTTTGGGTTTAGCTCCAATGGTTTGCTTGCAAAGAAAGACGAAAGATTCGCTCTGGACCTGCCTTGCCTGTCCGGACGGTCGGCATTGGCAGAAAATAATTTGTGCATGGAAGTAAATTCTTCCTCCAGCTTTTCATCCTTATATTTCTGAGCAATCCGAACCATGTCGCTCATGGCTTCGGTACCAATCGGACCATAATAGGAATCACCAAAAGCCACAGCCTGGTCATTGGGAAACAAATATTGCGGCAACATTTTCACCGCTTTTTCCATGACCGGCGTGTAAGGCAAAAGATTAAAATCGAAGGTATTGTCAAAGTCGATGATAAAACTCATAAACTCCTTGGTTACACTTTGCGAGTAACCGGGACATTCAGCCCAAACACCGTTATTTTTATCGTAACCGAAATCGAGCAATTTAGTTAAAGACCACTGACGTGCTGAAGTAACGTTTAAAATGTAATCGATGTAATATTCGCGACCCTTTTTATCGTCGTAATTTTTGTTGTCCTGTAAAACCATAGCCGCTTTTAAAATTATATTGGCCTGATGCAGGTTCCAGTTGTTTTGTGGCACACCATTTTTGATAATCTGGTCGGTCCATCGTTTGATGGTTTTATCGTAATTCGCAATTTTATCGGGATAGTTTGCTTCGATGTATGGGTGTAAAAAATCATACAACTCAGCAATATCTTTTAAAGTACTTTCGTGAATGACCTGAAAGCAGGTAAAACCTACCAAAGTTTGAATGTGACCGTTCATTAAATCGATAGGTTCGCTGCGATAAAACATTCCTTCCATGTATTTATCAAACACATCGAACGAGAATTTGGCAAAACGCTTATCGTTTTCGAGCCAGTAAATAAAAGCCGCATCGCGTGCCAACCCTATAATTTCCTGATTAATTTGTTGTATAATGCCACCCGTTTTTGACTGTTCCACCCATTCGAATGGTTGTCCTTCTTTGCTGCGATTGGGCAAATACAATCCGCGCTCGTCGTCCATATATGGTAAAATGTCCTTCAAATCGGGCTTCCCGTAAGAGGTGGCAGAATTGCGCGATCCGGCAAATCGAACTGTTGGAACAGGAGCTTCACCGTCGGCATGAGAATAATCAACTCCATAAATGTAGACATTGGCAGCCTTCGTCTTCCAATACATTTGCAGGCGCGAAACCATCCATTCGGGGTCATTCACGTGTTGTTCCACATATCCGTCAATTCGCTTATGAATTTCAGAAAGTACCTCGTTTGCCCATGCTTCCTGCTGAATAGTTTTTTCCAGTTTACCTTTTTCGTCCTGGGTAATGTACAATCGCGGATAGCCTTGTTTCAGATTCGTTGGCAGTGGAATTTTGTTGGCTTCCTGTGCAATTAAACAGTTTGCCAGGAAGGCAAAAATGATGATTATTGTAAGTTTCTGTTTCATGAGTTTATGTTTTAATTATTTGTCGGCTGAATGTTAGCTTCCGCAATGGCAATATCATTTTCAACATCGACAATATGCTTTCTCCACGAGAATTGTTTATCAAACTGATGCGGCATAGATGATACATTATACTTTTCGGCCAATTCAACCAAATTATTCCAATACAACCGACCTTTCTCAAGGTTTTCAACAGCCGTTTTTTGTCCTGCTAAATCTTTTCCATTTCTAAAACTTTCAAGGGCAACACCAGCCCTGATTTTTGATGCAAAGTACAAACCATAATTCGCCCAGAACTCTATATCCGTAAGCTCTAATTCTAAACCATTCGAAACCCCATCTTTCCGGAGTTCATTCAACAATTCGAGTAGATGTACTGATTGATTTTCCGTTTCATCTGCCAATTGAATTGGAGAAATTTGAGTTTTTTCATTGTAATTTCCTGCAATAAAATCAGGAATATTTACATATATAGAATCCAAAACAGGATGATAGATAAAATTATTTATATCAATAAATTTCCCGTTGTTCGTGGTAAACCCTTCGGAACAAATTGTTGCATCCCAGGTTCCACCATGAAAAGAAGCAAATCTGTTGGGATTCTTCGATGCCAGTTTCCATGCCTCCAATAGTTTTTCACCATCCTTCAAATTAAATTTACCGGCAAGAGCTTTTGCAAAATAAGTGTCCGGTGTTGAACGATTATACAGCAAATTTCCCCAAACTTTGTAGAAAAGCCACTGTCTTTCAAAAGCATAATCCCAGGCTCGGAACTCTTCTTTCGTAAAAAAATCTTTAGCGGGAATATAGGTTTCTGAACCAATGATGCAACCGCCAACATATTTCTGGCTGTTCAAATCCAAAAATTCACGGATAAAATCGGGATCGCCCCAACGCAACACAAAGAAATCTTCATTGCGCATGGTCCAAACGCATTTGTATTTTTCAGAGTAAGGCTTCCAATAGGTATCCGTGAGCATTCCGCCATGTACGATTGATAACTTTGGAGATGAATGACCATGCGACCAGTTGAATTTGAACTCTATCCAAACATCGTTGGGTAAATCCATTTTTTCGATGGCCTCGCGGGTAATTTGTTCGGTGGTAACGCTTACTGATCCGCCATTACTTTTTCCTGCCGATAAGGGTGCCCGGTAAATTAGCCTGGCAGGCCGGTCGGCTGCTTTTAACCCGGCGATAAGCGTCCTGTCTACCCAGTCTCTGCGTTGCTCCGAGTCCATACCGCCCATGCGCTCACCTAGGGTTAATCCTATCCCCGTTAGATTTTTATATTTATTCAATGTAAGCGTTACCATTTCACGCGTATATGCCTCAATATCTGGATTGGTATCGCCATCGCCAAAATGCCCGGCGCCCGACTCGGAGGAGTAGCTGGCCGCTCCGTATTCTTTCGAAAAAGCCTCAGGCAAAAAGATGTTCCAGTTCACAATGTAAGTATCAATTCCGCGATCTTTTGCCATCTGAAAAAGCCCTTTCCAAAACATTTCCCATTCGGCCATTTCCTCATCACTAAAAGGAGAAGCTTTTGGAAATGAAACGGACTTCACCATATACATGTAAGGATGCATGTTCCAAAGTGTAAGTGCATTAAATTTATTTTCGACCATCATATCCAGAAAAGATTCCCAGTACTTCAGGTCACGACATGTTTCCATGTGCATTGCAAGGTGTTCTCCACTTCGGTATGAATACCAGGGTAGATTGAATTTTATTGCCCGAAAGTCGTGATGTGCATGAATGGATTTTTCTTTCATCTGCGACCATGAAACATGATCTGAGAGTTGTTCATTTATATCAAGTAATCCGTACAATAATCCACGACTGCATTCAGAGCTTAAGACAAATGCCCCATCATTTTTGGATAGAGAAAAGCCATCATTTTTTTCAGCATCAATATCGGTCTGTGGAAGTACTTGAAGTCTTAGATTGGCTTCCTGTTTGTTTGTAGTTATTGAGAAACTTCCACCAGATGCAGTTAATTGACTTTCCAGTTTTTCAACAGCATAATTGATTTCTCCCAAAACTTCCTGATCTGCATACATTTTCACTTCCATTGGTTTATCCTTACATCCAAATAAGATTATCAAAGACAGATACATGAATACTATTTGTACATTTTTCATAGCCAATAATTTTTATTCAATTGTGATAGTTATTGTTTCCCCGACTAATTGCCTTTGATATCTATAGCATCTGCAAGCAACTCAAATCCTAATGTTGAATTTACTGGAATAACATAATTCTAAGGGTTACTTAGTCATGTCTATAATCTCTGCCTTGCTTTCCACATTAGCATTCTCAGTTCCCGGCAAAAGCAAAACTTTTGTTTCGGTCTGGTTATCCAAGTGAATGTTCGAGGCACTTACACCCGAGCGCTGATAGTATGCATACCCATTTCTGGTCGACAGTTCTATCTTCAACGATTCAGGTATAAAAGAAGGATTGAACGTTTTTATAATCACACGATGTCCTGTGCCGTTTATCGCTGCCAACAGATTGTTTGCCATTCCGTTTCTGGAATCCAGAATTTCCATTTCAACATAGGCATTTTTTGCATTTCGGTTCGATACACAAAAAGCTTCGGCGTATTTTGCATCGGCAGCGCAGTTGATTAAAGTGTCGTTGTTACCCACATTAAACCCGGCTGCCACGCAGTTGGTAACTCGGCAATTTATTACTTTATCCCCCGAGGTGCTTAATCCGGTGCAAATGCCACGACGCATTTGGGAAATCGTACAGTTTTTCACCGTTGTATTTTGGGTTGGATGCCCATTGTATTCAGGATACATTCGGATACCATCTTCGCTTAATGAAATGATTTCGCCGGGAAGAATCTTTCCATCTTCAGCAACCGTTGTACCTTCGATATAACCTCCTTTCCCGGCGTAAAAATTCTTATCGAAACCATAACCTGAAGTTTCAGCGAGTATGGCATCAGTGGTGCGAAGCAAACCATCCACATGGCAATCCTCTATGAGTGTATTTTCGGCTCCTTGCAAAAATATGGCATGTCCCATGGCGCGCATGTGAACCTTGCAGCCAATCAGTTTAACATCTTTTGCAGGATAACCAACCCTGATTCCATTCATTTTTCGCACATCGCCGCCACCTATTCCATACAGGTAACCATAGCCCCAGGGACTGGAACCGGATGTTCGTATCTCCACATTTTTTAGCGTAATATCAGTACCAATAATATTAAATATCTTGTTTTTGCTTTGTCTTCCGGGTGTGTCTCCGTATGTTTCAATGTAAAGCCCTTCCAGCATTACATTTTTTCCTGAAATTTCTATGGCGCAATAGAGTGAATTGCCATCGTTTGACTTTGCTAAGTCGGTTCGGCTGAATAGTTTTGTATCGACCATCAAACGAACGCCAGTCAGGTCGAAATGCGAATTGTTGCCTGTAATTTGAATAAAACGAATGCTTTCTGCCTCATCGACCTGGTAGTTTCCCTCTTTCAACCTGACTTTTACATTGTCTTTGCTGATGAGGTCTTTGAAAGCGGAAAGGGTTTCAACCAAAACGAAGTCATCCGGAGATTTCTGTACCGATTTGGCTGGAGCATGAGATACAATGCTAAACAAAAGCAAAGCTATCCCTATCTTAAAAAATAAATTATTCCTGAATTGTTTGATTACTGTTAGCATACCTTTAACCTCCTATTCGTTTGTTATTGTATTGGTTTTATTACTACCGATTGCAAACTCGAAGTTTCAGGATTTCCGTTGACCAAAGAAACTGAAATGGTATGTTTCCCTGCTGTTTTGAATTCCAGAATTCCCATGTTGTATTGCTGGTATTTTTCGGTTGCGGCCTGCTGGTTTTGCACCAAAATTCCTTCATCGGTTGTGGCTCTCCAAACAAGCCGACCTTCGCCTTTATAAATCAAATCCAAATAATAGTAGCCGGGGTCTTTAACTTCCACCGTCCATTCTGCCTTACTGTTTTTATGCCATTGACTTATTTGGTTCACATGTTTCCATTCGCCAAATTTTTCCATCCATTTTAATTCCTTTTTCTCTGCCTCTGAAACTTCAGCAAATTCGGCCAGAATAGTGGATTGAATGTTTGGATAAACGCCAAGTGTGGTATTAACTTTTGACGATTCAGCGGTACCTTCCAATTTAACTTCAATTACTGAAACGGGAGAATCAGCGGGTTTGCCGGGCACTTCAAAAACAGTCCATCCGTTCTCTTTTTTATATGAAATTTTAGACCCATTTAAAAGTTCAGCCGAAACAATTTTACTTTCAAGGCCTGGCAAATAAAGCAGGCCATTTTGCGGCCATTCGAAAACCGAAAGGAACAACGAATTCCCCTTAGTGGTTACATCTCCCCAGGGCAAAGCATGTTGCCAGGGCGAACTGCCTGCAGCATAAACTACCTGCGGATATTTCTGAATCCACTTTCCTGTTTCCTGAAGGAATTTCGCACCGATTACGGGAATATTTCCCTTTCCGTCAGGACCTACATTAAACAGGTAAGTTCCCCCGCGGGCAACTGTTGAAATCAAACGGAACAGGATTTCTTTCGGGCTTTTGAAATTATTGTCGTACCAGGCATATGCCCACGAATCGTTATTAGTGTCGCAGGTTTCCCACAAACCGGGAATATTTCTGGGTGGAACTTCCATATCACCTTTGCTGGCGTAATCGCCCATGCCATGACCAATTCGGCTGCAAAGCATGGCGTTGGGTTGAAGTTCGCGAACCAATTCTGCCAGTTCCACCACAAATTCCTTTGGCATACGCCCGGGAGTATCAAACCAAATAAAATCTATTTCGCCATAATTAGTGCATATTTCCTTTACCTGAGGTTTGCACTTGCTGTAAAAATAGTTTTTAAACGATGTTGGCGTACCGTCCGGATTTTTACCCGGTCCGCCGGAACCACCGGGAGCAGTCCAGTCCTGGTTGTGTGAATAGTAAAAACCAAAGCCCAAACCAAGATCATGACAAGCGGCCGAAAGTTCTTTCATGGGGTCGCGGGCAAAAGGTGTAGCGTCAACAATATTAAACGGATGTTGCGATTTGAACATTGCAAATCCTTCGTGATGTTTGCTTGTTATGATGATGTATTTCATGCCGGCATCTTTTGCCAATTGCGCTATTTTTTTTGCATCAAAATCAACAGGATTAAATTTTTGTGCAAGCGGCATGTACTCATCTACAGGAATTCCTGCCATGTTTTTGTGTTGTATCCATTCACCAATTCCGTAGTAAGTGGTGTCCTTCCAAACACCCGCCAAAGAAGAATACAAACCCCAGTGAATAAACATTCCAAAGTTGCCCTCATCGAACAACTTGCCCTTTCCTGCTTTTAAGGCATCCAGAGCTACCTTTGATTCACCCCACATTTTGTCCATGCTTTGCTCTTTTTGGGCATGAGATAATTGAGATGATAGCAGCATGATTACCACTAAAATTTTACTAAATTGATTCATAAATAGTGTTTATCGATTGTTAATGTTCTGATATAATATTCCTAGTTTGCCTTATTAATTTTCAAAAATCCAACTCCGGGCTTGCCATCATTGCTTATTCCTTCAATTCTAAGCAGCATCGAACCCGGATCATCAGTAGTATAAAACGAGAATTTTGCCTTTCCTTCCGAGTCACTTATAATGTCAGGATTCCAATAAATTGTTGCCCGGTGATCTGGCCTGTCAGTCGGTGAAGTTTCATAGTTTGGACTGTAAAATTTGCGCGACTGGTAATACCCACGCAATTTTTCAGTAATAATACCTTTGTAGTATTCTTTTTGTGCATTTTTCTCTCCTCGTTTGGTATAAATCGATACAATTGCACCTTCATTCATCGCATCATGCATGGACATAGAGACAGCATCGTTAATAATTTCAATGGTATAAATTTCAGACATTGGAATTGTATTAGCATATTCAAAGTCTCTTGGAATATCATTCACTAAAAAAAACGGGGCTTTCCCTCTGATAGTAAATGAATCCCCGGATGCCATTGCTCCCGGAACGTTTGTCACTATAGTGCCCTGAAGATCAAGGGATAGTTTATCCTCAGCAATTTTAACAACATTTCCGGCCGAACTGATCGCCCTGAATTTATCGTTTAAATAATTATCACTTTCCTTTTTATTATTTTTTACGATATCAATCTGATCGATCATTATCTCGTATTTCTCCGGATGGTATGCCTTGTCTTCGACCAACCTGAGGTTTGCCATTTTGTTAAAATTAAACTGTTGCTCTTCTCCCGGAACCGGAAAACTCCGGCCGTTAAAGGAAACTGGCGCTGCCGGACGAAATGAAGCCAGGTTGATAACTTCAATATTCTTCTTTTGATTTTTATTTCGACCCTGCAAGAACGCACTTACCGAATCGGGGAAAAAGATGGGCGGAAACCGAAACATGCCCGTTGAATCAGATTGGGTTTCATGAAAACTAATCTCACCCTTTTTGCTGGCAATGAACAATGAGACTTTGCCATCAACAACTTCATTCTGTCCAAACAGCTTTTTGATTTTCCCGTTGACTTCAAGCCCAACTTCCTTTTTATACTTGGTCTCGGGAAGCGAATCCTGATAATCGTTCCAAATGTAATTTCTCCATCCGTTGGTAAGCATCACTAAATCTAAATTTTCGGATGTTGAAGTACTGTCGTCCTTAAAATAATACGAAGGATTGGGAATTGAGCCGTGTAATTCGGAATCGAGCAACAGGTAGGATAAAATATTTTGGGGATATTCTTCGAGGTCTTTGACTTGCGTACTATTGACAACACTTACTGAAAGATTGGCCGGTATTGCCTTGTCGCTCTGCATGGTTGAGATGTCAACCACGACCTTTTCGCGTTTGGCATATTCATCACGATCAGATTTTGCCAGTACGGTAAAAAAATTTTCTTTTCTGAAAAAGATCAGGCGTTCGGCTACCGGGCGCATCAAACTATCGGTTAAAGTCAGTTTGTTGATCCCCGGCTCAAGCCCCTTTGGTCCAATTTTAATCTTTTTCAGGGCTTCAGCTAAATTAATTTTGGAATAAAAATTCACCCTGCCTTTTGAACTGCAGATCAGATAATAATTTTCAGTTGCTTTAACAGTTTCGGGCCTTCTTAAGGTAAGTTTATAAACGGAGTCGTTTGTAGCTGTTACTGAAAATTGCACCTTGTCGGTGGCTTTCGGGAGCTGAACCGAATAGGCCGGAATATGATCAAGTGTAGCTTTATAGTTCACCCCTTTTTCAGGAGTAAAAACAATTGAACCCATCCCATTATGCACAGTTGAAAATTGTGCGATTTTCGCATTTGAACCGTTCAGAATCCAACCCGATACAGAAACCGGTTGATTGTTGGCATCACGCGCTATAAAAGCAAGTTTGCACGGACAACCGAAAGACAAGTAGCCGCCTTCAGGAAGAAATTGAAGATCAATCGAGCGAATTTTCTCTGTTACCTTATTGCCTGACTTAGGCTCCAATCCTGCGCTGTTCGGAGGTGTCAAATCAGTTTTCAAACCAGACAATAGTATGTTCTTGCAAAATAACAGATCATCGCCATAATTGCGCTGATAGTCAGTATAAGCTCTCAACTGGTATTTTCCTTTCTCCAAATGGTACAAGCTCAAATCGAAATCACCTTTTCCAAACCCATTGAAGGTAATCAAAAGATTACGGACTTTTATGTTCCCGGTTGTATCAATCAGTTCAACGTAAACGCTCTGAAACCCTTTTTGTGGCAGGTTCGTGTGGGCATCTGTCAGGTAGATTTTAAACCAGATGGAATCATGCACCGAATAGATTTCACGATCGGTATGCAGGTATACTTTCTCTGCCGGATTTACTGTCAGGAATTCAGATAATTCCTTGATATGACTATCAGGCAGGTCTTGAGCAATTAAATTAACTTGTTGAAAAAAACAGCTAAAAATTACAACCAGCAAACAGATAACGTGTTTTCTTATCTTCCTCATAAGGGTCGAATCTCTTTTATTAGGAATGTTTTATGATACTAATTCATATTCAATTCTGAATAATATGGATTGCAAAACCATTGTTTGGTTTAATGTTCATTCCTAAACTAGTTTCCTTGGTCATTGGCATCTCATTAATTTTTACCTTTGTACGGGTTTTAATATTTTCATCGTCGGTATAAAATTTTGCACGATAAGTCTTTCCCTCTTTGAGGAATGAAAATGAAATATCCATTCTTCCTCCTTCATTTCCAACAATTCCACCTACAAACCAATCGTTTCCCTTTCGACGTGCAATCACTCCAATTTTGCCGATTATGCCATACAATACTTTTGTTTCGTCCCAGGTAGTGGGCACTGCATCGAAGAATTCCAGTTCGGGTTCGTTCCCGATGTGTTTGGTATCGCCCCACAAACCGTCCATCTTTTCAGGCGAGGCAGCAGGCTGGTCGTACCAGTAAAGCGACTGCAACGGGCTGAACAGGCAAACCGCTTTTGCCAGTTGTGATGCATGTGAGCCCATTGTTTCAACCCGTGCGTTGTAGTAACAAATCGTATTGTCGGCAGCGCCGGCCAACATGCGGGTAAACATGGTAATTAATGTATGCTCGTTGGTTACGGTTGTTTCATCGCCACGAATGCCCTCCTGTGTTAGGAAATTGGGATAGGTACGTGAAAAACCAGTTGGCCGGTATTCGTCGTGAACATCAACAATCATCCCATATTTCGCGGCTTTCCGGATGGCCTCGTGCAGCCATTCCGTGGCATCCTGATCGCCAACACGGACGAATCCGTATTTGATGCCGGCTATGCCCCACTTTTTGTACAATGGCAACAGTTCATCCAATTGCTTTTCGAGTGCACGGCGGTTGACGTAAAGTATAATGCCCACATTTTTTTCTTTTGCATAGGCTGTAATTTCCTGCAATTCGAATGGGCCTTTCGATCTTTTTGGGTCGAGGGTAGCTGTTGTCGCATCCGAATTGTTGTCCATTTCGCTGCCATACCATCCGGCATCGAACAGCACGTATTGCATGTTGTGTGCAGCCACAAAATCGATCGCGGCAATTGCTCCCTGTGTAGTTAAGGTTGTTTCGCGTAGCAATTTTCCGGGTTTTATCCATGAAATATCTTCTATTGCGCAGGGATCGTTCATGTTTTGAAGAATGTAATTATTCTCCAGTAATTCACCCGGACTCCGCCCAATCATGACTACCCGCCACGGCGATTGGAACGGAAGCTTTTTGTGTACTTTTTCGCCCTTAATGTTCTCAGCGGAAATTGCGCCGGTAATGGTATCCTGTTTTACTTGTGCCTTTTTACCATCGATAGTCGACCTTATACTGAAAAATGAAGAGGAACCGGGGCCAAAACTCAGGCGTGCATAATCAACCATTTTGGCTTCCGCCAGGGCAATTACCAGGCTGTCGCTCATGGTCATAACCAAAGGCCGCTCACATCCTTCCTCCAACTGATTCAATGGAATTTTGCGATAAAGACCTTGTGCAGTCAATACATTTTTTTCACGTTTGGGTGTCGACCAAACCGAATAATCCGAATTAAAATTGTAATTTATTTCTTCATCGAGTCCAATTTCTGAAATGCCTTTTTGTTTCGGAATTTCGTAGGCAAAAGCAATTCCTTCATTATAAGCCCGGCATATCAGGTTCAGGCTTGCTTTGGAACTTTTCAGGTAGACTTTAACCTGATTGTAATGATCGGGAATGGAATCCAATTCGCTAAATCCGGAGGCCCATTTGTTATTAACCGATGTTGTTTCTACCTTTTTGACCGCATAAACACCGCTAAAATCAATTTCTCCTGAAGTAAGTTCGATGGTCGAGGGCAAAAATATATCTACACTGTTATATTGCACAGAAAAACTGATTCCGGCCTTTTCAGGTTTTATTTCCGAAGGGAAAAGTTTGAATATCTTCTTTCCATCGGGCGATTTAAGTTCAACGTTTTTGGGCTGGTTGCATGAAAAACAAAGTGCCATGAAGGTAAAAAACATCACGGTACTTAAGGATTTTTTCTGTTTACTAACTAGTGTAATCATGGTGGTTTATTTTTTAGTTTCGGGTTTCAGTATTTGATTTTGCTTCCCATCATCTTCCAATACTTTTCCCTGACTTTGAACCATGCAGTTTGAAGAATATTGGGTAAGTATCACGGGGTATGGTGTTTGATTTTTCAGGATAATACCTTGAGCTGCATGAGCTCCTTGTAATTCTTTTTCGGTGCTGTTGGCTGTTGTGTACCGGTTGCCTACATCGCCAATCCTGATCGGGCGGAGCTTTTCAGGTACTTTTGTTCCCTGGTATGAAAAGGTTATTTTATGTTGGTTACCTGTGATGTGCGCCAAAGCATGATTGCCCATCTCAAGGTCGGAATAAAGCACTTCCAATTCGATATCGGCATTGCCTTTGTTGCTGTACGGCATTTCGAGTAAAGGGCCAAAAGCGGCATTACCCCTGCAATTTCGGACCACTCCGTTGGGCGGAATACTATATGCATGATCGCAGTCGATGACCGTGCATCCGGAAACTTTTCCTCCGGTAGCCATCGTAATCGTGATACCTCCGCGCATTCGTTTTACAAAACAATTCTCAACGGTGATATGTCCTGTCCTTCGGGTTTTTCCGTTTCTGTCTTCACCGTCGTTGTATGCCCGTATTCCATCTTCGGTAAGGCTCAGCATTTCTCCATGCGGTATAGGAAATCCTTCGTGCCAGGGTGGATACATCATTTTGTAGCCAAGCTTTGCTGCTATTCCATTCGGTTCAGCATAGATTTCGTCAGTCAATCGCAGATCGCCTTCCATATTTACATTCCGGATAACTGTATTTTGTGCACCATGTATATGGATTCCATGCCCATACGTATGAATCCTGAAATCGCAGCTATCAATCAAAACTCCATCACCCATAATCGCCATGGCTGAATGTTTCTGCAATTTCACTGCTGAACTTGAACCTTTGCCGTACATATCACCATAACCATAAGGAGCTGATCCACGAATGATAAAACGGCAATTTTTAAATACGGCCCGATCACCTCTGATCTGAAATTCGGCAAGGCTTAATTGGGGAGCCTGATTTCCGATGTCCTCGAAAACGGCTCCTTCAAATTCCAGGTTATTTCCATCGATACGGTAAACAGCCAAATCATGTACCTTAGCCGGACCCATCTTAGCCAAAACCTGCGTTTCAATTTGGATGGTTACGCCATGTAAATCGAAATGATTGTTTGAACCGCTAAAATTGAAAACGGTATTCGGATCATCGGGCAGTGTTTTCGTAACCCTATACACACCTGGCGCCATGGTAATGTATTGATTGGATTTGCCCGAAGCAACGATCAATTCATCAATAGTCGAAATACGGATCTCCACTTTTTCTTTCAGTGGGAAACCATTGCCAGTTGAAACCATCGGGCACAACAATACTGCGCATGAAATTAAAAAGACAGATCTGGCGAAACTGTTCATGCGAATCAAATTATTAAGTATGGTGTCGAACTTTAGCTTCATGACTAGAATTTGATTAACTTTTTTTCGGTTACCGATTCATTCGTAGTTATTCGAATAAAATAAATACCCGGATTTAAACGATTTACAACCAGAGAATTATTCCTGAAATCCAAGTCCTTCGACTGGATTATTACTCCATTGTTACTGACTATCTCTGCTTTGGCTTTATTTGAATCGGGTAGCTTAATGTAAAGCACATCCGACACCGGATTGGGATAAATGTCAACCTTATCGGGTGATTTTAACATTTTGTCTGCTAACCCGTTTACGATACCAGACTTAATTGTCAGTATTTGTGAAACATTGGCTGCGGCATTAAAATTTACATCGCCTGCCTGCAACGCAGTTATCGTGGTAACTCCTGATCCAACAATATGAATTTTACTATCGATAATGGTTGCAACCGATGAATTGGAACTTGCATACGAGACCGGCAAGCCTGAATAAGATGTAGCACCCGGAGAAAAATCAGCATCAGTAACAATTCGATCAGGTTGTTTGGGGAAATATATGGCTTGATTTTGCTTATCCAGAACAACCTGTGGAATGGTGATTTTTGTAATGTTATTATTTGTTCCGGAGTCGGTTATTAAGCCTCCTGATTCACCGGTGCTGTTCGAACTTTTTGATGCAAGCACAAGCGGAAAATTCGTTTGGTTACGGATTTTAACTGAACTTGAGGAAAAGTCGTTGTAGGTTGGATCGTTATCCAGGTCCCTTAACCCTTTTTTTATACCGCATACCATAATTTTTAATTGCTGATTCGGATTCGCTTCTGAATTCCGAAGTGTAATATCATGGTTACTTCCTCCAATGTACGCGATCATATCATTCCCATACGCGCCCGTATTGTCCAATACTTTAAGATCGACCACGTCGTTTTTATCAGTTTGGTAGGCATTTCCATACAAATCTCCATATTTCGCGTCCCCGCAGCAATTCACAATTTGTCCACCCGAACCTACCCAGAATCCGCCTTCGCATCCTAACGATGTGCAGTTCTCAACATATTTGGTCCCATCACAAAACCCGATCGTAACACCCGACCGCATATTTTTAACGGTGCAATTCCTTACCGTCATGTTTTTTGTATTTCGTTCTCCATCGCCATAAGAGCCAGTATTGTATGCGCGAATACCATCTTCCTGAAGGCTGAACATATAACCAGGCGGAACTTTGTAACCCCACACCGACATGAAATCTTTCTGATCGGCAGCAGAACCTGTTCCTGCTTCGGCCAACACCGCATCGGTCGTACGCATCTCACCTTCAACATAACAACCTTCAATCAAGGTGTCTTCCGAGCCCTGACAAAAAATTCCGTGACCATAAGCCCGGTGAATGATGGTGCAATTTCTTACCGTATTGCTGTTTCCTTTAATAAGAATCGCAGCATGTTTATAATGTTTAATCACATAGCCCGATCCTTTTCCGAAAATGTCGCCATAAGCATAAGGATATGATCCGCGAATCGTCATGTGAAATCCTTCCACCGTATTTCCCGTGCCATCCAGGTAAATGCCCAAAGCGGTTTTACTTGGCTTGAAATCGCCGATATCCTCCATTTTTAAGTTTTTAAGCACATTGTTCGTTCCGGTAATTTGAATTTCATTCACATCATTATTCCCAAAGTACTGAAATACGATTGTACTAATTTCAAAAGTAACACCGGTAAAATCGTAGGTACTGTTTGAACCGGAGAAAAGCAGCAATATTGGATTTTGGAACAATTTGAAGGAACCGGTATTATTTCCGTTGATTTGATAAGTTCCGGGTGTCATTTTTACATTCACATTATCCTGACTTAAATAGGGAACCAACTCACTCAATGATTTAACGATTGTTTGTGAATTTGCATTTATGCCAAGGAACAAAAGGAATACAATCACCCATTGTTTGGTTTGCATAAATCCGATCAATAATTTTTTAGAATCTATTTTTAAGTTCACATTCATCCGTATAAATTTTCGTTTTTCAAATAACTTTTGCACTTACTCATGAAATGGCCATTTATTCATTTTTGTAACTGTCACTACACTTCTGACTTGAATTGCTGAAATTTCCTGATTGTACAACACTTAAAGGCAGACTATAATCAACATTGTTACCATAAGAATTGCAATTGGTACAACTTCCTGTTGCCCCCGATCGGGCATATATCCCTTCCTTCCCATTGTTCGAAACACAGTTGTTTTCCCAGTCGATGTTTTTCGTAACTACTTTTTCGGTGTTTGCAAGCAATCCAACGTCTCTATTTCCTGAAAGAATACAATCGTGTACCTTAAATCCATCGGTATCGGCTGCACGCATACCCCTAAAATGATTTCCGGCAGCCACACAATTGTAAATATTAATGTCAGTACAATAGGAGATGTTGATCCCATTTGCCGATGTTGAGTTGTTAAAAATGCTATTTCGAACATTTGCGGTATAGCAGCGCCTCAGGTAAAGATTATGCGCATAACCAACACTTTCAGGATTCCCGTTCCGGCTAAAATTGCAATTTTCAATGGTAACATTCTTTGCCCCTTTAATATGCACGCCCCAGCCGGTCTCGAATACATGTACCCCCAAAAGTTGAATAGCATTGTTATCGGTATGCATAGAAACGATTTCTATTCCCCCGGCATTTTTTGTCGGCGAACCAATGATCAACAGGTTCTTAATTGTAACATTCACCATGCCTTCAGCAGCCTGAACAATCATCTTAATATCACTCGTTGTCTTGAGGGTACTGGCCAGAGTTCCTTCCCCC
>CAYRBM010000024.1:0-42714 GCA_964422425.1 uncultured Odoribacter sp. | reverse complement strand
GGTTGGAAGAGTAACCTGTTGTCGCAATTTATTCGGGCAACCACCTCGACCTTAAAATATACCCGTCTAACTCCGTTTGTTTACACCCATTATACTGAAAATAGATTTAATACTTTCAGAGAGCGTCCGCTGGACATGACTTATACACATGACGAATTTAACCTGGGATTTAACCTGCCACCCAATTCCGGAGAACTAAGCTGGACGTTGACGAATGTCGCCGTTCCCGATCTGGTGCTTTGTCTCGAAAATAAACTGATCATTCATGGCACCAACGATCTTTCCGAATCTAATGTTTATCAGATTTACGGAGACATCTACCGCCATCAGCTTGGAGGAGATATCCAGCAATATCCGTTGCTGGATTTTACCAACGATGGAATATATGACTGGACCGTCCTTTCAGAGTTAAAGTTTGACTGGAAAGTCAGGAAGGCTGCATTATTAAGCTATTTCAGGGTTACTGGCAGTCTGGGATTTGCCCGAACCTGGTGGGAAACTAATGCAAGCGGCGTTGTTCCTCCATCTGCACAGCATACATTTAACGGAAGCCTTGGAATCACGGTGGACATTTAAAGTCTGCAAAAAAGCAGGAAAGCCCCGTTGCTGTTGATTGGCAACGGGGCTTTCTTGTTTCTTCTGGTAAAAATTATTTCACTAATAACAGAACTTTGGTTGAATTTTAACGGAATCGCATTAATTTGCCGGTAGTTTAATTAAGTCAGAAATCATGTCAATCATTTCTCCTGAAAATAACCTGGTACTTTTTGCCATCTTTGTGGCAGCAGCAGCGCTTGGAATCTGGTCGGAACACAAAAAATGGCTGGGACAGGTATCCGGAATTCTGGTTACCATGATTCTCATGTCGGTATTGTCCATGTCGGGAATAGTTCCTGTGGCGTCGAATCCAAAGCAGAAGGTTGAAGTTTACGAGCTGGTCTTTAATTACTTTATACCCATTTCTATCCCGATGATGCTCATGGGGTCAAACATTAACCGAATCATCCGTGAAGGTGGAAAACTTTTAATAGCCTTTATGGTAGGAGCTCTGGGCGTAATATTGGGGAGTTTTGTGGCTTATTTCCTGATCAATCTGGGACCAGATTCGGGAAATGTGGCCGGGGTAATTTCTGCGACATTGATTGGCGGAAGCATGAACTTCATTGCCACCGGGGAAATCATGAATTTCAGCACTCACCCACTCTTTTCAGCAACCATTGCAGTTGATAATTTTGCCGCCAATGCCTATATTCTGCTGATGTTTGCAGTGCCCTCGATGAAATTTTTGTCCCGATTCTTCGTCAAACCCAAAGCGGAAAATCAAAGTGCTGCAGTGAAAAGCATGACGGAAGAAACTTATCCGGTGACGATGGAACGCATTGCACTTTCAATTCTAATTGCTGTGGTTATTGCGGCCTCCGGAACACTAATCTCCGAGCTAATACAAAAGATTTACGAAACCCGGATGAGCATGAGTATTTTGATGATTACCATTCTGGCAGTTCTGACAGCTAATTTATTTCCGAAACACCTCAAAAAACTGGAAGACACTGCCTACGCTATCGGACTTTGGATGATGTATATTTTTCTGGGGGTCATCGGTGCGTCCACCAATCTGATCGATATGCTTCAGGTTGGTCCTGCTGTATTAGGATTTTACCTGATCATCATGCTCTTTCATTTTGTCTTCCTGGTTTTACTGGCTAAGGTCTTCAAGTTCGACGTTTACGAGGTCATTATTTCATCTTCAGCAAACATCATGGGACCATCAGTGGCTGCCCCGATGGCAGCTTCGCTCGGACAAAAGAAACTGATAACTCCGGCAATCCTGGTTGGCATTCTGGGCTATGTCATCGGCACGTTTATCGGGGTTTCGATTGCAATGGCTCTGAGCTAATCGTCCATGATTCAGGATTCAACAGATACGTATAACTGTGCAGCTTCAACCCGGGTAACCACAATCCGGGTTCCTTTTTCGATCAGGCCCGATTCAGCCAACGCATCGTAATTCCGTCCGTCGATACTAATTTTTCCGGAAGGACGAAGCATGGTAACGGTGATACCCGATTTGCCCTTCAATTGAAGCAATTCAGGCTCAACACCAAGGTAACCGTCTTCTTTTTTCAACGATTCGCGCAAAGAGAGGTGGGCAAATTGTCCCCGTTCGGTGGTAAACATTTTTTGGCTCAGGTAAACGGCCAGCACAATTCCTGAAATGGCGCCGATAAATACCGTGCCCACAGCCACCAGCAAGTCGCCCATATTGACATGTTCGAAGGTGAAATTCACATTCTTAATCAGACTTAAAACCAAACCGGTAAAAGCCAGCGTTATTCCTGAAATACCGGTAATTCCGAAACCCGGCACCACAAATATTTCGAGGGCAATCAGGATTAATCCGATGACAAACAGCAGGATTTCCCAGTTGGCGGCTAAACCTTCAAGATAAAGCGGTGAAAAATATAACAAGGCTGCAACGATGGCCACCAGTAAAGCAAATCCTATTCCGGGCGACTGCATTTCGAAATATATGCCTCCCAGAATCAACATGATTAAAATGCCTGAAACAATGGGATTCACCATGAAACCGATGAATTTTTCGAGTGCCGTCGGTTTGTATTCCACAATGCGCGCTCCGTCCATTTTTTCCTGTTTCAGTACTTCATCAACCGTTTCGAATATCCCTTCGCAATAGCCGTTTTTCTGCGCTTCAAGAGGCGTAAAAGTTAGTATTTTGCCCGAATCGATCACGTTCGGTATGTAAACCCGCTCGTCCACCATCGCCTCTGCAATCTGCGGATCGCGTTTCCAGCGAATGGTCGTATCCTGACCGGCAATAATCGTATCTTTTCCGTGTGCCTCGGCGGTGGCCCGCATCGTAGCCCGCATGTACGACTGGTATTTATCGGGCAATTTTTCACCAGTTTGATTCACCACCGTGGCCGCGCCCAGCGAAGCCCCACTGCGCATGTAAATACGGTCGCAGGCAATTGAAATGAGTGCTCCGGCCGATGCCGCGTTGTTATCGACAAACACCACTACCGGCATTTTGCTGTGCAGGATGCGGGTACGGATCGAATCGGCATCAACCACCGTTCCGCCGTATGTATTCATGTGGATCAGGAACAGATCGGCGTTCAGGCTGTCGGCTTCTTCAAAAGCCTGTTTCGTTTGCCGCCAAATGGCAGGTGCTATATTTTCCTTGATATTGAATTTGTAAACCAGTTTTTCGCTTGCCTTTTCCTGCGCAAATCCGGGAAACGTCAGCAGAAACAAGCTAACAACAATTATAAAGAAGGAATATGTCCTCATGTTGATCCGTTTAGTCAATTAAACTAATTCAGTTTTTGCGACACTTTTTCCAGTTTGTCCAAATTATATCCCCGTTTGCGGGCTTTGTCAAGCAGCATTTCATAGATTTCTGGCGACATTTGAGGAGTGCGGCTCAGTATCCAGAAATATTTGGGCGACGAGCTTCCGATCATCACATATTGGTAATTCTCGTCCAGTTCGAGAACGAAATAATCGCCGTAAAAGATCCAGAAAAAAGACACTTTAAGTTTTCCGGGCTCCGATTTGTCCGGAATTTTGGCTTTTCCTTCCGCCACAGAAAGTTCGCCATCCAGCGTATTTTTATAACCCTGATTTACCACTTTGATTTTGCCATCGTCGCGCATGCTGTAAGTGGCTGTTACTCCAACCAGATTTTTCTCAAACGAATGCGGAAAACGTGCAATTTCGTACCAGGTTCCGAGGTATCTGTTCAGGTCGAGTTCTTTGACGGTACTTGTATCAATCATCTGACTATTGGTTTTTGAACAGCTGATCAAAAATAAGGCACTAATCAGGATAAACAGCTGATTTTTTTTCATGGATGCAGGTTTGAATTCTCAAATTTACTTAATAATTCGTTGGTCTGGCGAATTCATTCCTGAATTTACTAGTTTAGCAACGATAAACTTCAACCGATAAAAAAACCATGGCTAAACCATTTTTTCTCCTTCTGTTCATTTTTAGTTTTTTGGTAAAAACAAGCTATTCGCAAGTCATTGTTCCGTCGAACAAGCCCAACAAAACACAGCAAAAGCTCATTGACAGAGCTTACGGCATGTTTATTCATTTCGGCATCAACACGTTTGGCGAAGTGGAATGGTCGGATGGAACGATTCCGGCGGAAAAATACAATCCAACTTCGCTCGATTGCGACCAATGGGTGCGGGTGGCCTGCGATGCGGGATTTCGCTATGTTTTGCTCACCACCAAGCACCACGATGGCTTTTGCCTTTGGGACAGCAAATTCACTGAATACGATGTCGCTTCGTCGCCCGTAAAAACAGATGTGGTGGCCGAAGTAGCCAAAGCATGTAAAAAATACGGATTACAATTTGCCGTTTATTATTCGCTTTGGGACAGGCACGAACCAACACACAAAGATCCCGATCCGCAGAAATACATCGATTTCATGTTGAACCAGCTAACTGAATTATTCACGAATTATGGCGAAATCTGCGAACTGTGGCTCGATGGAGGTTGGGCAAAAAAGCAACACGAATGGGGAATCGACCAGGTTTATGCGTTGGTGAAAAAACTTCAGCCGTATTGTGCGGTGGGCGTCAACCACACCATTGTTTACGAAGAAGGGAAACGCGATTTTGTGATTCCTGATGACATGATTACCGACAACAAGTATTATTTCCAGTACTTTCCGGGAGATTTTCGCTTGTGGGACCCGAAGATTGCCCACCTTTCTGACAAAAAGCAATATCTGCATGATGGAAAATCGTATTACATGCCTTTCGAACACACCATCTGCATCAGCAAACAGTGGACCTGGTTTCAGAAAGCTAATCCGGGGCCGGTGCGCGATCTGGACGAGCTGGAAGAACTTTTCTATTGGTGTACTGCCAATCAAAATTCACTGGTGGTCGATATTCCACCGGCAAAATCTGGTCGTTTGTTTGAACACGAAGCCAACGCGGCTATTGCACTGGCTCAACGGCTAAACATTCAAAAAGGAAAGCCACTGCCTAAAAACGGAAAATTAATATCGATGGCAAATCCGGCAAAAGCCAGTTCTGTTTTAAATCAGGAAGTCGATAAGTACGGGGCAAAGTTTGCTGTTGACGGCGGTATGCAAACCCGCTGGGCTGCACAAGACACATTGGCAGAGCTTGTAGTAGAGCTCAATCCCGCCGAGCCATTCAATAAAATAAGCATTTTCGAATTTCAGGATACCAAAAAAGGCAGTGATCCGACGGATTACTTTACCAATTATCGGTTCAACCGAATTCAGTCCTACAACATCGATATCTGGCAAAATAACGAATGGCTGACCATTTATCACGGAGCCGAGTCGATGGGCGACTGCAAGGTTATTCGGTTTCCTCAGTCGTACCAAACATCACAAATCAGACTGAAAGTCCTCAAAGCATCGGCACCGCCTTCTGTTTTCGAGTTTAATGTCATCGACATGAACCGGAAGTAACTGTCATCCAAATCCAAAATTTTCTACCTTTACGGCTTCAAAAAAACCACGTTCATGGAATTAAATTTACTCACAGCTATATCGCCAGTCGATGGCCGTTACCGTTCAAAAGTTGAAAATTTACAACTCTATTTTTCAGAGTTCGCACTCATAAAATATAGAGTATTGGTTGAAGTGGAGTATTTTATCGCCCTGTGCGAATTGCCTTTACCACAGTTAGCCTCATTCGATAAAACATTATTCCCATCGCTCCGGAAAGTCGTTTCTGAATTTTCGCTTGACGATGCGCAACGCATCAAAGACATCGAAAAAGTGACGAACCACGACGTGAAAGCAGTGGAATATTTCCTGAAGGAAGAATTCGACAAACTGGGAATTCAGGCCTATAAAGAGTTTATTCACTTCGGACTGACCTCACAGGATATCAACAATACGGCAGTCCCAAAGTCGATTCACGATGCATTGGACAACGAATATTATCCGGCCATCAACGATTTGGTTGACAAACTCGACGAAATGGCTGACGAATGGAAAAACATCCCGATGCTGGCCAAAACTCATGGCCAACCGGCCTCACCAACCAATTTGGGCAAGGAAATCCGTGTTTTCGCCGAACGACTGAAAATTCAACTGGAGCAGCTAAAAAGCATTAATTGCGATGCCAAATTTGGTGGTGCAACCGGCAATTTCAATGCACACCATATTGCTTATCCCGAAATCAGCTGGAAAGCTTTTGGCAACCATTTCCTGAAGAAATATCTGGGACTTGAGCGCTCGCAATACACCACGCAGATTGCCAATTACGATAACCATGCCGCGATTTTCGATGCCCTGAAACGCATCAACAACATCATCCTCGACCTGAACCGCGACATGTGGACCTACATTTCGATGGAATATTTCAAGCAAAAAATCAAAGCAGGAGAAGTCGGTTCATCGGCTATGCCGCACAAAGTGAACCCGATTGACTTTGAGAATTCGGAAGGAAACCTGGGTATTGCCAATGCCATTTTCGAGCATCTGGCAGTGAAACTGCCGGTATCGCGTTTGCAGCGCGACCTCACCGACTCCACCGTTTTACGCAACATCGGTGTGCCGTTTGCCCACACGCTCATTTCCATCAATTCCACCATGCGCGGGTTAAACAAATTGCTGATTAACACCGATGCCATTGATGCCGATCTGGAAAAAAACTGGCCGGTTGTTGCCGAAGCCATTCAAACCATTTTGCGACGCGAGGGCTATCCAAATCCATACGAGGCTCTTCGCAACCTAACCCGCGTCAACAGGAAGATTGATCAGGACGTGATCCACGAGTTTATCGATTCGCTGGAGATTTCAGAAACGCTGAAAACCGAACTAAAAAAGATAACTCCCCGGAATTACACCGGTATTTTTTAGCTCACAATAAAATCCTGTTTTTAAGAGTTTTAATAACGGTCATTTACACTGTTCATTTCTGTATCCATGAAGGATTTTTTTAAGATTTTAAAGCGGTTCATCCCTCCCTATAAAAAACAGTTAATCCTGAATTTTCTGTTCAACCTGTTGTCGGCATTATTTACTGTTTTTTCAATGGCCCTGATGAGTCCGATTTTGGAAATCCTTTTCGGGATGTCGGAAGATGTTCACAATTTGGTGCCCTGGGCAGCCAATCTCGATGCCATCAAGCACAATTTGTACTATTACGTCACCACATTTAAAGTGGCTAATGGTCCCGGACTCACACTTTTGTTTGTCGGCTTGTTTGTGATTGTGGCGACCATGCTGAAAGTGGGCTTTGCCTATCTCGGCGCTTACGAAGCGGTTTACATTCGCAATGGTGTGGTCAAAGACATGCGCGAGCAGATTTATTCCAAAATCCTGAAGCTGGCACTACCCTTCTTTTCCGAAGAACGCAAAGGCGACATCATTTCGCGCATCACCGGCGACGTCACCGAAGTGGAAAATTCGATCATGTCGTCGCTCGATATGTTCCTGAAAAACCCCGTGATTATCATCGTTTTACTTGCATCGATGCTGATTATGAGCCCAAGCATGACACTGTTTATTTTCCTGGTACTGCCCATTGCCGGATTCATTATTGGTCGCGTGGGTAAATCGCTGAAAAAAGTGTCACGCGAAGGACAGGACAAAATGGGAATGATACTGACAGTCGTAGAGGAAACGCTTGGCGGACTGCGCATCATCAAGGCTTTCAATGCCGAAAAGAAGATGAATGCCCGCTTTAATTCTGAACTGCACGACTATCGGCACATCATGAACCGCCTGATGCGCCGCCGCGAGCTCGCCCATCCGCTCAGCGAACTGCTGGGAACCATCGTCATCATTATTGTGGTGTGGTATGGTGGAAGTTTAATTTTAGATCAGAATAGCGAACTGTCAGGACCAGAGTTTATTATCTATCTCGGTATTTTCTACCAGATCATCAATCCGGCCAAAGCCTTTACGCAGGCACTTTACAGCATTCAGAAAGGATTGGCATCAATGGACCGCATTGATAAAATTCTGTTGGCCGATGTGACTATTCCTCAGGCTCCGGATGCAAAACCGGTTAGTACGTTAAAATCAGCCATCGAATACCGCAATGTTACCTTTGCCTACGACGAGAAGGTGGTACTGAACAACGTTTCATTGACCATTGAGAAAGGCAAAACCATTGCACTGGTAGGACAATCGGGAAGCGGAAAAACTACGTTTGTCGATCTTCTGCCCCGTTTCTACGATGTCATCGGAGGCCAAATCCTGATTGACGGAGTTGATCTCCGTGAACTGAAACTCCACGATCTGCGCGATCTGATGGGCAATGTGAATCAGGAAGCCATTCTTTTTAACGACTCCATTTACAACAACATTGCTTTTGGCGTTGAAAATACCTCGATGACTGAAGTGATTGCTGCAGCCAAAGTAGCCAATGCGCACGATTTTATCATCGAAACCGAGCATGGCTACGACACCATCATTGGCGACCGGGGAAGTAAACTGTCGGGCGGACAACGTCAGCGGTTAAGCATTGCCCGTGCTATTTTGAAAAATCCTCCAATTTTGATTCTCGACGAAGCGACGTCAGCACTTGATACCGAGTCGGAACGACTGGTGCAGGACGCCCTCGAAAACCTGATGAAAAACCGTACCTCGCTGGTTATTGCCCACCGCTTGTCAACCGTCAGAAATGCCGACCTGATTTGCGTTTTCCACGAAGGCGAAATCGTTGAACGGGGCACTCACGATCAGCTAATTGCCCTTGATGGCCGCTACAAGCGACTTCACAGTATGCAAATGTTTTAGCCCGCTGATTGGAAAGGAGCGATCACATCAAAAAGATTGTATCCTTGATCTCCATTTCACCTTTCAAAAAAAATTGAAAATACTTTCAATATTTTATTACATTTATCCCGATTGAAAAATCGGCGGTCTCACAGAACTGGCGCGGATTGCAGAAGGATTTTCAGGAGCGTTTTCCATTCCTGATTTTTTAAGCTCAGCCAAGCCCGTTTAAATCAGTTTCCGGAACCGGTTATTTCAGCAGAAATCTGGAGTGTTTTGTCTGGTTTCAGGCAATAAAAATAAGTATGAACAAACAATTAACTTTTCCTTAATGAGAAAATGGCGCATTGAAGACTCGGCTGAACTCTACAACATCAATGGTTGGGGGATCAACTTTTTTTCCATCAACGAAAAAGGCCACGTAACGGTAACTCCCAAGAAAAACGGGATTCAGGTTGACCTGCACGAATTGGTTGAAGAACTTCAGCTCCGGGATGTTTCAGCCCCCATGCTGATCCGTTTTCCCGACATTCTGGACAACCGGATTGAAAAAATGGCCAGTTGCTTCAAAACAGCGGCCGAAGAATATGAGTACAAAGCCCAAAATTTTATCATTTACCCGATTAAGGTCAATCAAATGCGGCCTGTTGTCGAGGAAATTGTTGGTCATGGCAAAAAATTCAACATTGGCCTCGAAGCAGGATCCAAACCCGAATTGCATGCCGTGATTGCCATCAACACCGACAACGATTCGCTGATTATCTGCAACGGTTACAAAGATGAAGATTACATTGAACTGGCACTGCTGGCCCAGAAAATGGGACGCCGGATCTACCTTGTCGTCGAAAAACTGAACGAACTCAAGCTTATCATCAAAATAGCCAATCGCCTGAAAATTAAGCCAAACATCGGTATTCGCATCAAGCTGGCCAGCTCGGGCAGCGGCAAGTGGGAAGACTCGGGAGGCGATGCCAGCAAGTTCGGTTTAACTTCAAGTGAATTACTGGAAGCCCTTGACATTCTGGAGAAAAAAGAAATGCAGGACTGCCTGAAACTGGTGCATTTCCACATAGGCAGCCAGGTAACCAAAATACGCCGGATTAAGCTAGCCATGCGCGAAGCTTCGCAGTTTTACGTTCAGCTTTACCTGAAAGGATTTAATGTTGAATTTGTGGATATCGGCGGCGGATTGGGTGTCGATTACGACGGAACCCGTTCGTCGAGCAGCGAAAGTTCGGTGAATTACAGCATTCAGGAATACGTGAACGACGCCATTTCGACAATGGTGGATGCCAGCGACAAAAACAACATACCTCACCCCAACATCATCACCGAATCGGGTCGTTCGCTCACTGCGCACCATTCCGTACTTGTGTTTGAAGTGCTCGAAACCGCGTCGTTGCCCACCATGGCCGAAGAGGAAGAACCTCAGGAAGACGATCACGAACTGGTGAAAGAACTGTTTTCGCTTTGGGAGCAAATTAACCAACCCCGAATGCTCGAAACCTGGCACGATGCCCAGCAAATCCGTGAGGAAGCGCTCGATTTGTTCAGTCTCGGGATGCTCGATCTGAAGACCCGCGCCCAGATTGAAAGATTATTCTGGTCGATTACCAAGGAAATTCACCAGATGACTGGCGAATTGAAACACATTCCGGAGGAATTGCTTTATTTGCCTAAACTATTGTCAGACAAATATTTTTGCAATTTTTCATTGTTCCAGTCGTTGCCAGATTCATGGGCCATCGACCAGATCTTCCCGATTATCCCGATTCACCGTTTGGACGAAAGACCCGATCGTTCGGCAACTATTCAGGATATTACCTGCGACTCCGACGGAAAGATCGACAACTTCATCTCGACCCGAAACTTCTCGTATTACCTGCCAGTTCACTCGCTGAAATCAAAAGATCCCTATTATATCGGGGTATTTTTGGTGGGTGCTTACCAGGAAATCCTTGGCGATTTGCACAATCTGTTTGGCGACACCAATGCCGTTCACGTTTCGGTTGACGACAAAGGTTACAGCATCGACCAGATTATAGATGGAGAAACGGTTGCCGAAGTACTCGATTACGTACAGTTCAATGCCAAAAAGCTGGTGCGTACTGTCGAAACCTGGGTGACTACCTCAGTAAAATCAGGAATAATTTCGGCGGAAGAAGGGAAAGAATTTTTATCCAACTACAGATCCGGACTTTACGGATATACTTACCTGGAATAAGATCATCAATTACCACATAGAAAAGAGCAGACATTTTCTGAAGGGTTTGCTCTTTTGTTTTCCATACATTAACTGAAGGCAAATCGTTTGCCTTCAGCTTTTTATTTTACAACCGTTGCACGGTCATTCCGCCGTCAACCATTACTACTTGTCCGGTGGAATACGGCATATTTCCTGAAGCCATTGCTGCTGCCACTTTGCCGATATCTTCAGGTGTTCCCCAGCGTTGCTGAATGGCCAGTCCTTGCTGAAACAAGCGATCGTATTTTTCCTGAACTCCGGAAGTCATGTCGGTTTTGATCACTCCGGGCTGAATTTCGTAAACCGGAATATTGAATTCGCCCAGACGGGCGGCCCAAAGCTTCGTAGCCATCGCAATTCCGGCCTTCGAAATGCAGTACTCGCCCCGATTAACCGATGCCACCGTTGCCGAAACCGACGAAACATTGATGATGCAGAAAAAGTCTTCCGGATTTTGCTGCTTTAAACTAATCATTTGGTTGGTCACCAGTTGTGTCAGAAAATATGGTCCTTGCAGATTGACTTTCAGCACATATTCGAAACTTTCTTCGGTAGCTTCCAGAATGTCTTTTCGCTCTGGCGGGGCAATTCCGGCGTTGTTAACCAGCACATTGATTTTTCCGAAGCGATCGAGAATTTCTTCAACCATTCGCTGGCGATCATCCTTGTTCGAAACGTCGCCCTGAACATAAATAACCTGCACTCCAAGTTTTTTCAAGTCTTCTAGCACCGGTTTTACTGCTGCTGCTTCGCGGACTCCATTTACAGCCAGATCAAATCCGGACTTCGCTAGTTCGATGGCAATCCCCAATCCAATTCCGCGAGTTCCGCCGGTGACAAATGCTATTTTCGACATATTCTATGCTTTTCGTTTAAAATTCTGTTACTTGCTGCGGGTTACGGGATTCGAGTTGCGGGTTTTGAATCCCGCAACCCGTAACTCGCATCCCCGCAACATCATTTACTGAAGACTGTGACTGATCACTGCTAACTAGAGTTTCGGCACTTCCACCCAAGCTCGTTTTGCCCAGCTTTCCAATCCTTTTTCGGCCAGTTGAACGCCTTTGGCGCCTTCGAGCAGATTCCACCGGAATGGTGTGTCTTTCACCACATGTTTAAGGAACAATTCCCATTCGGCCTTAAAGGCATTGTCGAAAACTTCCTGCTCCGGCACTTTCGACCAGCCTTCGTAGAAATTGATCGGGTTCGGAATATCGGGATTCCATACTGGTTTGGGTGTGTTTCCGTAGTGTTGCGTCCAGCATTCGCGCAGTCCGGCAACGGCCGATCCTTTGGTACCGTCAACATGCAGTGAGAGCAAATCGTCGCGGCGCACACGAGTTACCCACGAGGAGTTGAAATGTGCAATCACACCACCTTCCAGTTCAAAAGTAGCATAAGCAGCATCGTCGGCTGTGCATTTGTAAACTTTTCCCTGCTCGTCAACACGCTCCGGAATGTGAGTGGCGCCGATGCACGAAACAGCTTTCACGTTTCCGAAGAGGTTATCGAGCACATACCGCCAGTGGCAAAGCATATCGACGATGATTCCGCCATCATCTTCTTTGCGGTAATTCCAGCTTGGGCGTTGTGCAGGAATCGAATGTCCCTCGAAAACCCAGTATCCGAACTCTCCGCGAACCGAAAGAATCTTTCCGAAGAAATCGTTCTCCATCAATCGTTTCAGCTTCATCAGTCCGGGTAACCACAATTTATCCTGAACTACACCATGTTTCACGCCGGCTTTTTCGCAAACCTCATACAGTTCAAGTGCCGAAGCAGTTGAAACTGCCACCGGTTTTTCGCAATAAACGTGCTTGCCGGCTTTGGCAGCCATTTTAACGGCATCGGCCCGGCGTCCGGTGGTTTGCGCATCGAAATAAATCTGGTAATCCGTGTTATTCATCACTTCGTCGAGGTTGGTTGTGTATTTTTCCACGCCCGACATTTTGCATAATTTCCGAAGCTTAACTTCATCGCGGCCTACTAAAATGGGGTCGGGCATAATGAATTCACCCGGGCCAACCTGAACGCCCCCCTGTTTAATAATTTCTACGATAGAACGCATCAGGTGCTGGTTGGTACCCATTCGTCCGGTGACGCCGTTCATGATTATTCCTACTTTGTGTATCATATTGCAGTTTAAAGTTTTAAATTCCGTGTTTTAAGTTTTGTATTCAGAGTTCCGAATTATTTAAATCCCACCTGAGGTGCATTGTAATATCCCATTGATGCATCGGCAACCGCCATTCTGTATAAATGATTTTGCATCAGGCAAACCTTCTTTTTATCAGATAAAATACTGGTGGAATAAATACGAAGCTCGCCGGGAAGTGTGGTTACAATTTCCTCACGCCAGTCGCCCAGAATATCAGCAACAATGAGGATTTTCCCTTCAATCTTCAGTTTTTTATCCCCGTTGTATTCGATTACTTCGTTGTTGTAACAAATTTCTTTTTGTTCGTCGTCATCCCACCAAACCGCACGGGGTGAAAGTCCCCAAATGTTTTTATCCGAAATCCGTTTTCCATCGGCGGTGTACAGAAAAAACTTGTCGCCTCCTTTCGCTTCTCCCGCATAACACTCAATTCCGGGATATTCGGTGGTAAAATCGCCGGTCATGGCCTGACCGTGCACGTGAAAAGTGCTTTCTCCGTAACCCCAGATAATTTCGCCGGTTTTGGCATCAACCATACAAACTCCGTTTTTGGGAGAACGCGATTCAACACCATAAAAAATTTCATAGCCCGGTCGTTCAGGCAGAAAATCGGCGATGTAACCGGCATCGTTGTGTCCCAGGCCAGTGCGCCAGATGGGGATTCCGTTGTCGTCGAGCGCAAAGGTTCCCAGCACCAGTTCATCCTTACCGTCAAAATCGATGTCTTCCTTCATAATAGCGTGTCCGCCCTGACCTTTATATTTTGAATATTCTCCCAGACTTTGCCATTTCCAGATGGGTTTCAGGTTTTTATCCAATGCTTCGGTTTTTATCACGGTGTAAGTTCCACGTTGCATGATTAATGAGGGATTGATTCCGTCGAGGTATGCAACTGTAAGAAAATTGCGGCTCCAGTAGTTGTACGATTCGTATCCTTCTTTTGAAATCCAGTCCTGTTTTTTGAGAATTTGCCCATTTTGCGGGTCAAGTTTTACAAGGTATTCCGGTCCGCGCAAAACGTGCCCATCCAATTCGCGAGGATCGCCCTCACCGGCTTTGGCATACACTTCGGCTTTTCCGTCCTTGTCAACATCAAAAACCATGTAAGGCGAATACCAGGTACCGGTTTCGATGCTCCAACCCATGTCGTGACGCCACAAAAATTCGCCTTTCGATGTGTATGCATCGAGTTTATAGGGTTCAGGGCTGCGTTTCCAGTAGCCGGGTTTGTGGTAGGGGTCAACATTGAAATCAGGATGTTGCAACACGTAATCATAAGAACCATCGCCGTCCAAATCGCCAATCCCGATGCGTTTCAGTTCAATTTCCTCTTTCAGTTTAATTGAAACCCAGGGTTGGTTTCCGTCTAAAGTAAAAACGTAAGCTTCGCCGGGCGTTTCTTTTTCAATTGCATTGATTACCGTTTTTACCCGGTAATTGTATCCATGACCACCAGTTACGGTTTCATCAAGAAAATTAGTGGAATTGGTTACCGGCTCTTTATTCACTTTTACAAAATCGCCCAGCCCGATATCCTTCCGATAAACATTAAAAGCCACGTTTTCGGGATCATCTTTTAATAATCGCCAGCTTACAAAAACAGCTTTTTCGCTGACCGTCAGGGCAACAATCCCGCGATCGATTTTTTCATTTACCTGTGCATTTAAATCCAAGGTGAACAGAAATAAAATGCTTAATAAAATTGATTGTTTCATATCAGGTATAATTTAGGTAAGCGTTTTTAATTTTTTCAAGATACATTTTCTGGTCTGTTGCCCAATATTTGTCTGAAAAAATTTCCACTTCGTTGTAGCCCGAAAACCCCGCTTCTTCAACCCAGCTGCGAATTTCAGGAACATTGATGCAACCATCGCCCATCAATCCACGGTCGTTCAGAAAATCGGTGGTTGGAACATTCCAGTCGCAAACATGGAAGGCAAACAGGTGTTTATTTTCGCCGCACCGCTTTATTTCTGATTGCAGCGTATCGTCCCACCAAAGATGATACACATCGACGGCAATGCCCACCCAGTCGGAATTAATTAGTTCAGCCATGTCGTTGGCTTGTTTGAGCGTGTTGATGGCCGAGCGGTCGCCGGCATACATCGGGTGCAATGGTTCTATCGACAATTTGACTCCTGCACTTTGTGCTGCCGGAATTAATTGGTTGATTCCTTCTGCGATTTGCACCCTCGATTTTTCGAGCGACTGGCGGCCATCTGCCCCGCAAACCAGAACGATTGATGGTGCACCGATTGCTGCGGCTTGCTCAATGGCCCATAAATTATCCTGAATAGCGGCTTCCCGCTTTTCTTTTTCCACCGACGGAAAGAATCCTCCACGGGCAACCGAAACAACCGTCATTCCGTGATCGTCCAACATTGTTTTTGCTTCCCGGAGATTTTGATTTTCCAATACGTTTCGCCAGACAGTGATTCCATGAATTCCGGCGGCAGCATAGTTTTTGACACATTCTTCCAGCGTCCACGGTTTGGTGGTAAGCGTATGAACGCAGAGCTTTGAAAAGTCGGTTAGTTCTGTTGGCATTAAAGTTTTTTCAATTTATTGGGTGATTGTCGATTGTCAAACAAAGTGACAATCTGAATATCTTCATTTTCGATGCGGTAGAAAATTGATATCTGCTTTGTTAAAACTGCTTTTCGAATTTTTTTACCTCTCTTGAAAAAAGAAAACATCAATGGATTCTTTTTTATGAAATCCAATTGATGCTCAAGTAATAAAGCAAATTTTCTAATTTCCTTTTCAGTCCAATTGTTTTCAAGGTACGTAATGATGCCTTTTAAATTGGACAACGCTTCATCCGACCAAATGATTCTATAAATATTTTGCATAAACGTTTCGAGCTGATTCGTGTGAATGAATTTTCCCTTCTTCCAGGTCTTTCAATCCCCTCTCTATCGACTCTAATTCTTCTTTATGCAATTCTATGTCAACACTTTGTGAATGTTTTGATTTAAAATCACTTAGTTCTTTAATAATCGAAGAATCATTCAATTTTGCGATCCATTCAATTAAGTCCAGTTTTTCGATTTGAATGTTCATCTTTTTACTTTTTTCACAAATTTAAAAAAATGTGTAGTAAATCCCCTGATTAATTATTCTATGTACCAGCAACGCAACCTCACGCATATGGTAATCGCCCCACATGCTCGATTCGTTACAAGGTATTTTGTAACCTTCAGGAATGTTGTCCCAACCGTTGGGACGATGATAAACCGAATGCAGTAAAATGCCCTGATGTTCCGGATTTGTTGACAAATAGGGTTCTTCCAGTAACCGGCTCAAAACGCTCAATCCAGCCTGATAGTAGCGTTTCGCTTCCTCCGGATTTGTTTGTTTCAGATAATTGCCTAAACGAATCAATCCCTGCGCTCCGATAGCCGCGGCAGAACTGTCAACCGGCTCGAAATCGTTGTACGGTTCGGCGGATCGGTTCAGGTAATCGCCCATATTGACCAGTCCCGGAGCACCGCTGTCCCAATACGGAATGCCATCGGTGGGTGTATTTTCAATATAGAAATCGCAGGTTGCTTTTGCCCCTTTCAGGAGGATTTGCAGCAATTCGTTTTTGCCGATTGTACCTTCAAATTCGCTTTCAGGAAGTGATTCCAAAAACTCCAGTTCTTCGGCAAAACCGAGCATAGCCCAAGCCAAACCTCGTGTCCAGGTCGAAAATCCGGTATAGCCTTGTTGCGAGTTGGGGCAGCGGAAATTGCCATCATTCGGATTGAAAACCGATTCGTGTGCTGTGCGGCCCCAAACATCGTAACTGTCGCGACCTTCGCCATAAAATACCGAATATTTCGCGGTAGAAATCAGGTGATCGACAGCCCGCTGGAACAATGAAATGCGAACATCGTTTTCGCCCGGAAGATAGTGCCCCAAACGATGCGAAACCATCAGCGCCCGGCACGAGCGGATGGTATCGACAAACAGCGAGTGCGGCCCGTTGAACGAATAAATGTAACCGCCCTCCCTTGTTTTGCTCCAGCGGCTAGCCTGCACTGCTCCCGAAGCTTTGATTGCCAGTTCGTAAAAATGCTGTTCCCAGTCGTTTTGCGCTATTTTGCCTTCGCGCATTAGGCGGTGCAGGTTTCCGTATGTGCTGATGTTGTTAAAACCATGATCGTGGACACCGATATGACTTACGTGCGGCGCCATTTTTTGAATGGTATTCTCGCGGCCAATCTTCAGGAACGATTCATCGCCCATGGCATCGAACTGAAGAATTGCAGAACCGTATTGAAACCCCTGCGTCCATTCAGTCCAGCCGCGGGTGGAATATTTTCCGTTCACGGTGAATACGGGCGCACCTTTCGCAGTGTCGTATTCCGCTTCAATTTTCAGGATTTTTTCTCCCGATAGTTTCCAGAAAGGGTCGAGCTTTTCTTTTAGATTTTCGGGTTTTAGGTTGAAATCTATAATCATGCTTGTATTTTTTAATGTCAAATATCCAATATTGAATAACCAATTACCAATATCCAAATTTCAGGAATTGGAGTCCTGAAATTCTATTGCGCCTGTTTGGTTTTAGGCAAAAAGGATACGATAATCGCCCCTAATGTAGCCAGTCCAATTAATACCAGAAATCCGGATGTGTAGCTTTTTGACGCGTCGTACAGCGCTCCGACCAGCATCGGGAAGGATGCTTCGGCTATGCCATCGGCCACCAAAATGATTCCCATGGTGCGGCCTAGCGCTTTTACCCCGAACAGGTCGCCGGCCATCAATGGAATAATCATGTAATCGCCTCCCAATCCAATACCGAAAATGATGGCGAAAATATAGATTCTGCCGGTGAAATCAGGCATCAAAAGCAACGGAATGGCTGAAGCGACAATCATGTAAATCAGGATCATCACGTATTTGCGCTTGATCAGGTCGGCCAAAAATCCCATCAAAACCCGTCCTGCCAAACTGGCCAGCAATACGAACGACATCACTTTGGCTGCTTCGGTTTGTGTAAAATCGAGATCGCGGAGATAAAGTTTGATGTGCTGCACAATTCCGCCAACAGCGCCAATGGAACACATACTTCCGAAAGCCAAGAGATAAAAATTTCGGTTTCGAAGGATCTCGCGCATCGAGATTGCCGGAGCTTCCTGTTTTTTCTCCACTTTATCGGTCTTTTTATCTTTAATGAAAAAGGCCATCGGGAAGGCAATGATGATAATGAGCGCTCCAAGTGTGATCAGGGCCAAATGCCAGCCCATGTTTTTTTCCAGTCCGGCTGCCAGAAGCGGCACCACGGCGCCACCTGTTCCGATGCCCAGATAGGCAATTCCCATTGCTTTCCCGCGGTTTTTGTCGAACCATCGGCTAATCAACACCTGGCAGGGAAGCGGACCACCAAAAACGTACCCCAGCGCATTCAGCACATAAAACGAGTAAAACATGGGCAACGAATCGGCGAAACTAAGTCCGATTAAAGCTGTACCGGCCATAAAGGCGCCGGTCATCATCAGCGAGCGCGGACCATATTTGTCGATCAGCCATCCGGCGAGAAAACCGAACAGCGGCGCAACTACCAGCTTGCCAACTGCATTTCCGGAGGTAACCACTGCCCGCGACCAGCCATATTCTTTGGTCATGAAATCGTAAAAGAATGGCAGGCCATACAATGCAAAGCCTACAATGGCGAATAAAGCCATAAATGCGGTGATGAGGATGTAGGTTTGTGAGCTTCGGGATTCGATGGAAGGAGCGGTAGTTGTGTTCATTTTTAGAGTTCAGGTTTGGTGTTTGTTAGCTGCGCCTAAAATTAGTAAAACTGATGAAATGACAAGGATCTTATAACGTTTCAGGCAAATTCTTTTGTGATACAATTTAAATGATTTCCATCTTTGACTAACAAAAGATTGCTAATTTTAGCAACTATGTGTTACTAACCTGACAATCTAATTAAATTTTAAACTTCAAATGATGAGCACTCTGGGAAAAGTCGGAATTATCTTATTGGCCCTATCTTTATTTTCATTTTCAAAAGGGAAAATTAAATCGCCGGAAATAACCATAGATGAGCTGAAGAAGCACATCGGTTATCTGGCTTCCGAAAACCTGAAAGGACGCCGGACCGGACAGGAAGGAGACAGTTTGGCTGCAGAATACATTCGCAGTGAACTTAAAGCTGTTGGCCTTACTCCTCTTTACAACAAAGGATTTCAAAATTTCAGAGTTACTGATAAAATTATCAATGGGCCGGGCAATGTGATGAGCGCAAACGGAAATTCGCTGATGCCGGAAGTTGATTTTGCCCCGTTTGCATTCTCTCAGAACACGCGGTTCTCCGGATATGTTGTTTTTGCCGGATATGGTTTTCAGATCAATGAAGACAGCCTGAAATGGGACGATTATGCCGGACTTGATGTAAAAGGTAAAGTGGTGCTGATGCTACGGGCCGATCCGGAAATTGAAAAAAACATCAGTCCATTCATGAAATATAGCCGCGACCGTGATAAAGTACTTCAGGCTAAAGATCTTGGCGCTGCTGCTGTTCTTTTGGTTTCAGGCAAAATTTTTGACCCCGAAGATAAATTTGAGCCGCTGGCCAAAGGTGAACAATCGGTGGGCATACCGGCATTCCGAATTACACGAAGCCTAGCCAACAAGCTTTTATCACTTCAAAGTAAAAACATTGATGATTTGGAAAAACTGCTGAACGAAACCCGAAAACCTGCAAGTTTTCCGACTAGTAGCCAGGTTTCTGGTCGCCCGGATGTAATTGAAACCACTGTGCCAACGCGAAACGTTGTCATGGTTTTACCAGGAAGCGACAAAGCACTGAAAGATCAGTATGTTGTGCTGGGCGCTCATTTCGATCATTTGGGAATGGGTGGATTAGGTTCGGGAAGCCGTGTGTTAGATACAGTAGCTGTCCACCACGGTGCCGACGACAATGCTTCGGGCATTGCCATGATGATTGAATTAGCCGAGAAACTGGCTGCTAATAAGCAAAAACCCAGGCGAAGTATTGCTTTTGTTGCTTTTTCAGGAGAAGAAATGGGGTTACTTGGTTCAAAAAAGTTTGTTGAAAATTCGTCCTTCGATCTGAATATGGTCAATGCCATGATTAACCTCGATATGGTTGGCCGGTTGAATGAAAATTCGCTGCTTCAAATTGGAGGAGTTGGCACTGCCGAACCTCTTCGCAACATGATAACTGCCAAAAACGATACCAACAAACTAAAACTATCGCTTTCTGACGAAGGTTATGGCCCATCAGATCATGCTTCTTTTTACGGTAAGAATATCCCGGTTCTGTTTGTTTCCTCGGGCGCACACCTCGATTACCACACCCCCGCCGATTCCTGGGAAAAAATTAACTACCAGGGAATGGTTCATATTTCTGATCTGACCTATCAGCTATTGTCAGATTTAGCAAATATGGATTCAAAGCTTACCTTTAAGGAAGCTGGGCCAAAAATGGTTGCCGGTCGCGGTACTCGTCGCAAAGGGGTTACTCTGGGTATTATGCCCGACTTTGCAGGAAATGTAAAAAACGGACTTCGGGCCGACCTGATTACCCCTGGAAGACCTGCCGCCATTGGAGGCATGAAGAAGGGAGACATCATTACTTCGATCAACGGGAAAGCAGTAAATAATATTCAGGATTACATGTTTCGGCTCAACCAGCTCAAACCAGGCGAGACCATAAATGTGGAAGTTCTTCGTAACGGGAGGACTGAAGTTTTGATTATTCAACTATAAACCAACTGCAATGAAATCATTTTTATTCTGGATTTTGGCCATTCTAATCACTGTTTCAGCAGCTATTTACCAGCGAAAAACCGGGCCTACCTATCCCAAACGATATGAAGTAACCGTAAATGGCGTGAAGTATCCGATTAAACTCGTCCGCAGTCTTGGTCTTGATGAAGAATCTCAGATAAAGCTGAAGATAACCGACACAACCATCTGTGCAAAAGTTTATTATAAACGTTATCCTTCCAATGATGAATTTCAATCCTCGGATTTTCATTTTCAAAGTAAGCCGATAAATTCGTATGTAATGAATAAGATATTCAAGATAGAAAAAGAGGAAGGCTTTTTTGCTGCGATTCCACAACAACCGGCTGCCGGAAAACTTGAGTACTACATTGAAATTACTGATCGTACAGGAAGCCAAACCTATTTTAAGGAATCTCCGGTAGTAGTCCGTTTTAAAGGAGGAGTTCCCGGCTTTATACTGGTGCCGCATATTCTGTTCATGTTTATTGCCATGCTCTTTTCCAATCTATCCGGAATACTGGCTGTTTTTAAAGTCTCATTGTACCGCAAATATGCCTTGTGGACTTTTGTATGCCTTTTAATTGGCGGTATGATTCTCGGTCCATTGGTTCAACTCTATGCCTTTGGTGATTTATGGACTGGCATTCCGTTTGGATGGGACCTGACTGATAATAAAACGCTTATTGCATTTATTTTTTGGATATTGGCTGTTATGATGAACCGAAAAAAGGAACGCCCGGGATACACGGTTTTAGCAGCAGTAATTTTACTGCTCATCTACTCAATTCCTCACAGCATGTTTGGTTCAGAGCTTGATTACAATACGGGAACCGTCACCCAGGGAATAATTATGAACTGGTTTTCTTTTTAGAAACGAAAAACATCCGGCCAAACAACAACTATCTTCGGGTAAAAGCGACAGATTTGACTACAAACAACAGCATCAATCTTGATTTTTTCATTGGTATTATAATGCTGGTTGTTGGTAGTCGAATGCTAAAGTAAATCACCGTATTACTTATTTTTAGCTGAATCAAACACAAAATCAGGATTAATGAGAGATTTCATGGTAAGGTTAGCCAATAACCGCTTCTTTCAGCACGTAATGTTTTGGTTGAGCTATGTGATGTTGTTCGGCCTGGTCTACGGGAAATTTGGAAACGACTATCCATATTATTTTCTCGAATCGCTGGGCATGGTTCCGTTTGTAATGGCTTCAACATACCTGACTATTTACCTGATTTTACCCTATTATCTGAAGAAACAGAACTATGCCCTCTCACTGTTTTATTTTATCGGAACACTTGTTCTTATCTGCACGCTTCAGAGAATGTTTCTGCGCTACATCAACAACCTGGAGATCAAAATAACTGAAGTTTACGATTTGTCGTTTCTTTCCCTGTTTCTTGAGACTAATTTCATGGTGGGAATAGCGCTGGCAATCAAGCTGATTAAAATATGGTTTGAACAGCAAAGAGAAAAATTTGAATTTGAAACCCGGACACTACAATCAGAGCTTAACTTATTGAAGGCTCAGATTCATCCACATTTTCTTTTCAATACGATGAACAACCTTTACGCCCTTTCGGTCGGACAGTCGCCCAAAACGTCGGAAGGTATTGCCAAAGTTTCGGAACTGCTTCGGTCTGTTTTGTACGATTGTAACGAGCTTTATATCGATCTGGACAAAGAAATTGCCTTAATAAGCAATTACATCGATTTGCAAAAAATGAGATATGATGATCGTTTAACGCTGAATTTCAGTATAGAAGGACAAACCGAGGGAATCCGTGTTGCACCAATGCTGTTTATTACGTTTCTCGAAAACTGTTTCAAACACGGCAGCGCTAACGATCCCAGCCAACCATGGATCAACATTTCAATTCGGGTTGCAAAAAATCAGGTTGTTTTTGTGGCTGAGAACAGCATACCGAAAGATTATGATCCTAAAAAAGAAAAATCGGGAGGTATTGGCCTTGAAAATGTCAGAAAACGACTCGAAATTCTGTACAAAAACAATTATAACCTCGGGATAACCCATTCAGATGATTTTTATCGGGTTGAGCTAATCTTAAATACAGTGAATGAATGAACCGGTTTTTATTTCATACGGCACTGAAATACCGAATTAGCCGGCATGTCCTGTTTTTTGTGCTGGTTGTTCTGATCTTTACCCTGATACTTTACAGCAGGGAAAGCAGCCCTGATTTTTATCAATTGCTGTACCTAACCTCTACCAATGCTTTTATTTTCATGGGTTATGCTTATTTAACCATCTTTGTATTGATCCCTGCTTTTCTTCCCGAACGGCAGTATTGGCAATTTGGTCTGTTATTAATAATTAGCGGATTACTTCTTTCAGCACTTAAACTTAGTCTTTCCAACTATATTTTTTACTCTTCTGTATCTCCTGAATTTATTGATTCGAAAGGAGAGATGAATGTGAGATACATCCTGATCAATGCCAAAGATATGTCGTTCATTGTTGCATTGCTGACGCTTGTAAAATTCACCAAAGACTGGCTGATTGCAGACCACCAGCATATTCAGCTACAGAAAAGATATGCAGAACTGAATCTACGCTTGTTGCAGAGTCATTTTGAGCCTCATTTTCTTTTCAACACATTAAACAACCTGTATGCCCTTTCGCTCCGGAATCAGGAGCAAGCACTAGATGTAATCAGGAAATTTAGACGATTACTTCAATTTTCAATTGACGACGCGAGACTGAAAAAAGTTGAACTTATTAAAGAAGTTACCCTGATTAAAGATTACATCCAAATAGAACAAATCCGTTATGGTTCACGCCTGCAAATTAAAGAGAATTTAGTCGTGCCAGAAGAGAATCTTATGATTGCTCCATTTGTACTTTTTACCTTAGTAGAGAATTGTTTCAAGCATGGTAGCAGTACCGATGCAGGAATGCCATGGATTGAACTTACACTTCAAGGCGGGAAAAATCGGATTGTTTTTTCCACCAAAAACAGCACTCCCCAAAAATATCAGGCACTATCTGTATTTCAGGAAAAAGGACTTCTTCGTCTGAGGCAAAGACTCGATCTGATTTATCCAAAGAAATACAAACTAATCCTGAAAGAGGAACCTAAAGAATTTGAAGTAAAACTTATACTGGAATTAAACTAATTATTTTGTCTGAATATCAACCATATAAAAAAATAAGACGAATTACCTTTCACGGCCTGTTCTGGTTCCTGTGGATCGGAGGATTCACCTTTTTGCAAAGTTTGGGTTATGAAACTGATGCCTATACTGACTGGCTCATTTACTACCTTGCCACCCTACCACTCTTTGTTTTGCATACCTACCTGGTAGCCTATTGGTTGGTTCCGAACTATTTTTTCAAACGGAGATACATAACTTTCTTTCTGGCTATTTCGATATTAATGATTCTGTCATCCATCGGAGAACTTCTCATTAGTAATGAGGTAATTTGGCCATCAGTCAGGCCTGGACTCATCCAAAAAGGGAATTACCTGACCTTGACAAACATCCTGATTAATGGTTTAGGTAACGAGTATGTTGTCATTGTCTTTCTGGCCATTAAAGCAGTGCGCTTTTGGAATTCGAAGGTTGGAGAACAAAAAGAATTAAGCAACCGGAAACTTTCAACCGAAATAGAGTTACTACAGTACCAGTCATATCCAAAATTCATTTTAAATGTGACCGACCGATTGGAAAAACTTGCTTCAGAAAAGTCGGATAAAACTTCTGAAATGATCATCCGTTTATCGAATCTGATGACCAATATGAATTCGGTCAAAAAAGGACCGCTGATTCAGCTTATGAAAGAAATCGAGCTAATCAGGAGTTACATCGATATTCAACGAATGAATTTTCCGAAAGGATTCGACATCAACTTTTTGGTCACCGGAGAACTGAGTAATGTTCAACTACCCTCGTTTCTTCTTTTCCAGCTGGTTGAACAAGCCTTTGTGATTCTGGACGATTATCAGGAAAAGACCGATTGTACAATCCTGATCAAAACCGAACCTCATTATTTCCTCTTTTCGATGACTTTGTGGAACGAACTGTCACTGAATAAGACATTTAATCCTGAAGTACTGGAAAACTTCCAAAAAATTCTGACTTATTTTTACCCTGAAAACCACAAGGTTATGTCGAATTTTGAAGTTAATTTTGCAGAAATAATTTTTGAAATTTATACCTGACTCATGTCAATGAATTCGCTGTACAAATTTGTCCAAAACCGGTTATTCATGCACCTTATTTATTGGGTGTCGTTCGTAATTGTTGGTTCGTTTCTATTCAGCTACCAGCAAAATTTTCCCTATTCGTTTTACCTGCTTAATTTCATCGTGCATTTGCCCGTATTTGTACTTTTCACCTACACGGTTATCTACAAACTTGTACCGGCATTTCTTTTCAAAAAACGATACCTGTATTTTTTCTTATCGCTGATACTGGTGGCTTCTGTTGCAGCAATCTGCCGGATTTTTATCAGCAAATATATTTATTACGCGCTGTTTATCCCTCAGATTCTGCATCCGAAAGAATGGCTTTCAATTGATGTATTTTTACTGAATCTCCTATGGATATTGGGGCAGACAGTTTTATTTGCGATGTTCAAATACTACAAAAACTGGGTGGATACCCAAAACCTGGCCAATGAAGCTGAAAGCAAAAGAATGGCTTCTGAGCTTCAGGTTCTTAAAGCTCAGTTGAATCCTCATTTTCTTTTCAATACATTCAATAACCTCTACATGCTGGCTTTGCAAAAGAGCGATAAGACCCCGGTAATGATTTCGAAAATGTCTGATCTTTTTCACTATATCCTCTACGAATGCAATGCCATTGAAGTACCTGTTTCCAAAGAAATCAAGCTCATTGAAGATTACATTCAGCTTGAAGAACTTCGCTATGCCGACCGTCTTTCCATCTCATTTCAGAAGCCGCTGGAGAACCAGGATTACCTTATTCCACCGATGTTGCTTTATACTTTTGTTGAAAATTGCTTTAAACATGGATGTAGTCCTGACCCGGGCTCACCGTGGATCAGACTTGCTATTCGGATAAACCAGGATAAATTTGAATTTGAAGCAAGCAACAGTATCCCGCAATCGCATTGCAAAAACAATCAGTTTGTCGGCGGAGTTGGATTAAACAACATTAAGCGCCGGTTGGAATTGATCTATCCGCAAAAGCACCAGCTGGAAATCCGAAAAGAGAATTGTCAGTTCGATGTGCGTTTGGTCATCACCAAAAACAACTTCAAAAATCAGGAAATCGATGCGTAAGACTCTGGCTTTTATATTGTTGTTTGTTGTGGCCCTGGGATGCGCCCGGAAAGATAAACAGGCCGAACGGATTCTAAGGCATTATATTGACCGTAAGGTCGATATGATCCGAAACTACTCGATGGAAAGTGCCGTCGCACTTTGGAATGCAACAGTTTCCGGAAATCAGACCGATTATCAAAAACTGGTGGAAATTGAGCTGGAATTTAACAAATCGAACAAAAACTCTGCTGAAAATTTTTCACCCGATCGTTTCTTTTCGTTCTCTCAGAATGTTTTCACCAACCAGCAGGATTTTGAATTACTCCGGAAATTAAAATACTCAGGGTTAATCTCAGATACTTTGCTCAACCGGCAGTTAAACGTGCTTTACCAGGCATTTATGGGGCCCCAGATTGAAACCGAAAAGTACAAGAAATTCATGTCAGCTGAAATCAGGTTGTACCAGGTTTTCTCGGGCATTAAAATCGCGATTGGCGACAAAACCTTCATGGGTAATCAAATCGATTCAATCAAGAAGAATTCTGCTGATCCCCGATTGCTCAAACAAATTTTTGAGGCTTATCAGGAAAAAGGTAAACAAGTTGCTCCCGACATTATTCGTATGGTTAAGGCCAGAAACGAGTTTGCCCGCAATTTTGGCTATTCTGATTTTTACCAGCTTTCGCTTGAAGGGAAAGACCAGACACCTGAAAAAGTTAAAGTTTTGTTGCACGAAATTGAGTTAAAAACCAGAAGTCACTTCTTCGAATCCAAATCAGTAATTGACAAGCTCATTCTTCGAAAATTTAACCTTTCAACCGGCGAACTGATGCCCTGGCACTACAACGATGACCAAACATCCTATCTGCCGGGAAAGTTCAGCGCCATGATGGATTCACTATTTCGGGATAAAGACCCGATCAGTATTGCATCGGAATTCTTTACAGGAATTGGCATACCGGTTCAGGATGTTTTTAACAACAGCGATTTAGCTTACCGAAGTGGCAAAGCCTCACTTACGGCCATGATTAATGTTGATTTCAAGAACGACATTAGGCTAATTTCGTCAATTCAGTCCACGCATGACGGGATGCTGCGAATGATGCACCTGGGAGGACATGCCTCACACTACAAATCAATTTCCGATCAAATTCCTTATTTGCTGAGGACGCCAAATTCGGTGTTATCTGAAGGAATAGCCAGATATTTTGAAAGCCTTGCTTCCAACATCAACTGGCTCAAAGATATGGGAGTTATTAATCCCGAAAAGCATAAGCAGTATTCACTGATTTGTCAGCACCTTAATCAGGTCGATCGTTTGTTCCGGTGCCGCAAATTATTGGTCTTGGCCGAATTTGAGCGCGAGATATATCAAAACCCCGATCAAAACCTGAATGAATTGTGGCGTAAACTTAACCAGGATTACCTGGGAATCAGTTACCCCGATGAGCCAAATGCATCGTTTTGGGCGGCTAATAAATACGCTACAAGTCTTTCGTGCACCACTCACAACTATGTTTTAGCTGATATTTTTGCTGCACAATTGCAACATACCATAGAAAATAAAGTCTTAAAGGAAACCAGTTCAGGATACCGAAACAATCAGGCCATCGGGCAGTTCCTGAACGAACATTTATATTCTCAGGGAAATAAAGTTGAATGGGAAAAACTGATTGAAAAAGTAACAGGAGAACCATTAAATACCGATTACTTTGCAACCGGAATTACTGAAGAACAGAACACAGAAGCATCAAACAGGTAAAAAATTACGACCAAAATCGATTTTTTTCGTAATGAATTGCTGATTGGTCGTACCAATTGGATACAGAAAACAAACAGAACTCAGAAAATTATTGCCTATGAAAACAAAATGCCTCATCGTTGACGATGAACCTTTGGCACGCGACCTCATTCGGGGTCACGTTGAAAAACTGGAAAATTTTGAAATTGTTGCTGAGTGCAGCGATGCCATGAAAGCGTTGAATATTCTTCGCGAAAAACAGGTTGACCTTATGTTCATGGACATTCAGATGCCCCAGATTACCGGAATTGAATTCCTGAAAACGCTGAAACACCCGCCCAAAGTTATCATTACAACAGCTTACCGGGAATATGCACTGGAGGGTTTTGAACTTGACGTCGTCGATTATTTGCTGAAACCAATCACTTTTGAACGTTTTCTGAAATCGGTGAACAAGTTTTACCAGATGAATCAGGACGATGTGCAGGTTGTTGCTCCCTCAGCTACCGAAAAATTGACTGAAGAATTGTTCATTTATGTGAAGGAAAATAAGAAAGTGGTGAAGGTTTATCTTTCAGAAATTAAATACATTGAAGGGCTGAGCGAATACGTTCAGCTGTTTACCGATAAGCGAAAGATTATTACTAAAACCAGTATGGCACAAATGGAGGAAAAATTACCTCAAGAGAATTTTCTTCGTATTCACAAATCATTCATTGTTTCCATCGGAAAGATTGAAGCTTTTACGGCAAACACCATCGAAATACAGGGAAAAGAACTCCCCATCGGGCGAAGCTTCAAAAATGCAGTGCTCAGTGCACTCAATTTTACCGGATCAATTGCCGGAGTTTAAGCGCTATAAACTATACTATAACCTGAGCTCGGCATAAACAATTTAGGATGAGATTATAAATAAGGTAATAAGGTTACTATCATTGGTGTTTGCCCTGACTACTGAGGTTAAAAATGCAGGATAAGGTTTTAAAACCTTATTTTTCAAGGGAATGCTAAGTAGTAATGGCATGTGCAAACATATCTAACCTTATTATTGGGCTATATTTCAATCATTAAATATTCAATTAAATATCGAACTTAGGGTACTTTAAGAGAACCATAAGATAAAAGGCCGCCTGATTAAACTCGGGCGACCTTTTCTGATTTAAGTGGTTCAGGTGGTTTACGAAACTTATTTGGTATAGGTCAAGGTTTCGGTATTTACAATTTTAAAGACAGGTTAATCAGGGAAACCCCTTACTGTGGCCTGCATTTTTATCCAATTTTTTTGCAGATTGCAACCCAGCCTCCGCCTTTTGCCAGTTCAACTTTCAGTCGATCGGCTTTGGTTACCTGTTTTACAATCCGTTTATAATCGATACAACTCTTTTCTGCATTTACCCCGTCCTGCATGATTTCGATTTCATAGGTTCCTTCACCTAAAAACGACAGATCCAAATCGAGCGAACGAGCGTCCCAATCAGTCATTGCTCCGATGTACCAGTTATTTCCATGCTGACGGGAAATTAGAATGTAATCGCCAACTTTGGCGTCAAGAACTTTAGTTACATCCCAAACAGTTGGCATTTTACTGATAAAAGCTGCACTTTCGGACTCTTTGTAGTAGTTCGACGGACTATCGCATAACATTTGCAGCGGAGCGTCATAGCAAACATACATGGCCAGCTGGTGGCAGCGGGTTCCTAAACTCATCGGATTTGAAAAGCTAACCGAATAATCTTTGGCGTTGCGGTTAATCATAGCACCTGGAGTATAATCCATCGGTCCGGCAAGCATACGGGTAAAGCACAGCGTAACATCGTGTTCGGGGGTGATATCCTTACTCCATTTATTGTTCTCCATTCCTTTTACACCTTCATGATTGATGATGTTTGGATAAGCTCTCAACATTCCCGAGGGTTTGAAGGCTCCATGAAAATCAATCAGCAATTTACGATCGGCACAGGCTTTGGCAGCACGCTCATAGAAGTTCACCATGTATTGTTCTGAGCGGGCCATAAAATCAACCTTAATTCCTTTGGCTCCCCATTTGGCATAAATATCCAGAATAGCATCCATTTCAGCGTCAAGCGGGTTCCAGAGGCACCAAAGTATAATGCCGACATTTTTTGATTTTCCGTAAGCAATCAGCTTCTCAATATCGAGATCAGGGTTGGCTTCTTTGATGTTGGTGGTACTTTTTGTCCAGCCTTCGTCAAGAATAATGTATGGAATCTGGTGTTTCGATGCAAAATCAATGTAGTACTGGTAGGTTTTGGTATCGAGCCCGGCTTTGAAATCGACGCCGTAAATGTTGTTTTCATTCCACCAGTCCCAGGCCACCAAACCGGGTTTAATCCAGCTGGTGTCGGTAAGTTTGCATTCTCTCGAAAGCTGATAAACCAGTTGATTTTCAACCAAGCGGGCATCTTCGGTGCTGATCATGAAGACACGCCAGGGGAATGTGCGGGTTCCGGCAGTTTTGGCGATGTAATCAGCTTCCTGAATGTTTTTAATTTCGCGGTCTCCTTTAGGTTCCGATTTCAGAATGACTTTAGGATACTTACTTTTAAAGGCAGCCTGACCTGTTGCTTCCAAAAACAAACAAGGGTAATCAAACAAATCTGATTCGGTGATACCAATCTTGATGTTGTTATCGGCTTTCACCAAAGCAGGTAACGATGCAAACTTTCCGGCTTTTAACGAACTAATTTTCTGATCGAGATAAAGCCGTTCGTAATGCGAATAAACTGTTTCCTCTTCAGGAAAAAGCACGCCGAAATCTCCGGCAAAATTCAGATTTACGTCTTCATTTTTAACCGTGATTTCATTCTTCATCGTTGTTTCAAACCGGTAAGCAATCCCATTGTCGAACACCCGAAAACTTACGGCATAGTCCGGTTTAAAAATCAGGTTTAGTTGGTTATAGGTATTTTGAATGGTTCTCGACTTAACGGGTACTACCGTTTGTAAGGTTTCATTAACTGACGAGGTTTTGGCTGATGTAACTTTGGGGTTGACTCCCAGAACGGTCGTTCCCAGATCGAGACTCAGGGTATTGTTTGTAAAAACAAACTGGTTATTCACTGAAGCCGACCATTTAATTTGGGTGTCAACCGAAAGGATAACTGAGATTTGGCCGTTAGGCGAAGTAATTTTATACTCTTTGGGAAAAGCATTTGTAACAAGCAGAAGGAATGCAAAAGAAAAAAACAGTTTCATTTGTAGTGTTTAAATTAGGTGGTGCAAGATGTAAATTGGTTTAAAAAACCGGATGGATGAATCGCCACGAAGCATGGACAGATATTCAAACGCAGGGCAAACAGGTCATTGAAAATTACGATTCATTTAGAGAAAACGAATCGGCATCGCCGAGTACCGGGAAACTCGCCCGAAACCGCATCAATTCATTCAGCGATAAGGAAGCAGAAATGACTTGTTCAGCAAAGTCAACAGCCTGGGTCAGGACATTTCCTTTGGGATCGATGATTTGAGAACCGCCCGAATAACGGATGGAATTGCCATCGCCCCCTACCCGATTTGCACCCACAACGTAGGCCTGATTTTCGATTGCATGGGCTTTAAGCAAGATGTTCCATACTTCCTGACGGGCATCGGGCCAGTTGGCCGAATAAACCAGCAAATCGTAATCATTGCGGTTTCGCGCCCATACAGGAAAACGCAGGTCGTAGCAAATCAACAGGCAAATTCGCCAGCCCCGGTAATTCACAATGACCCGGTCCTCTCCCCTGCTAAAATGCGCTTCCTCATTTCCCATCCTGAAAAGGTGACGTTTATTGTAAGATGTAACTTTGCCCGAAGGTTCAACAAACACAAGACGGTTAAAGAAACGGCCATTTTCAGCAATAATAAGGCTTCCGGCCAGGGCTGTTTCATATTCTTTGCTGCGGCTTTTCATCCACGAGAGCGTGTTACCTTCCATAGTTTCAGCAAGATGAGAAACATTCATCGAAAAACCGGTTGTAAACATTTCAGGCAGAATAACCAAATCGATGTTGTCAGCCAAATCATTCAGCATTTCATCCAGTTTTTCCAGATTAGCTGATGGATTTTCCCAAACCTGATCGTATTGAAAAACAGCTATGTTCAAAAATTCCTGAATCATAATTCAATAAGGTGTATTTATTCTTCCGCAGTGAACTGTTCCGGATGTCGGCCAACAACGCCTCTTTCGCGATAATAGGCTTTCATCCGGCGAATATCGGCTTCAGCATCATCAGTCAGCTCAAAAGTATCAATCCACCCGATTTCCTTACGTCCAAAATCGAAGAACCCAAGATAAACAGTTGCTCCGGTAGCTCGGGCAATGGTGTGAAAACCAGCCTTCCAGCGCTTGGTAAGTTTGCGTGTTCCTTCGGGTGTAATGGCCAGGTGCATGGTTTCGCGGCTATTCATTTCCTTAATGATCTGCTTTACCACGGAGGTCCCCTTTGAACGGTCAACCGGGATGGCCCCCATGCGGCGAAGGAAGAACCCAAGGGGCCAGAAAAAGAATTCTTTCTTGATAACAATGTTGGCTACCCCGCCAACCGAGGTGTAATAAAGATACGAAATCACAAAATCGAGGGCGCTGGTATGTGGTACGCCAATGATAATGGCCTTTTTATGCGGCATGATACCATTCACGGCCTTAAAACCCCAGATTTTCATCACTAGTTTGCAAAATGATTTCAACATGATTCAGTCGATAAAATTTACGGTTATGTTTTTAGCACTGCAATGCTCTTTTAGCAATTCAACGGCAATTTCAACCGCCTCATTCAGCCGGTTATCACCCTCAAAATCGATCAGCACCATCAAAAAACGGGTCGTTTGTTCTGAAACCTCCGTGCGCGGAGAATCACTCGTTGGAGTGCCAAAAGCGCCCAGATTATCGCGGAATACAGGAAGTCCTTCAATGTTAAGCTCACCACGACCAATGCCGGAATACGATTCATTGACCCGGCCAATACCAAAAATAACATCACCCTGAATCTGATTGGCATCATATCCGCCTATGGAAAAGCCACTTCCGATGGAAACCAAATTCAACTGGTCAACCACATTACTGATTTGGTAGAGGCCCTTTCCGGAAACAACCCGTCTCAGCAAGGCTTCGGCCGATAAACGATAGCGGGCCGGATCTTTTCCGCATATTTTGTAAGCTTTCCTTGAAGCTGCAATAGCCGGAATTTTACTGATGGACTCCATCGGTAACGATTCGCTTATCTGCCGAACCTGGTTCTCCATTTCTGCCAGTAATCCGGGTGGCGATTCCCGAACAAGAACATCTGCTTCAATGCACCCAAGTCTTAACCCGGGACAACAACTTTTTAGTTCGGCGCTTATGTGAATCGGTCTCATATCCTACGCTGTTCTTGTCTTACTGATGTAAAAAAACGGAAGTCACCCAAAAGTAAGAATTTAGGCCGAATGAACCGACTGATGCAAAAAAAATCCTGAACCGGGGAGGATGCAGGATTCGTATTTAATCTGAGTTCGATATTTAATGATTGAAATACAGCCCAATAATAAGGTTAGATATGTTTGTGCCTGCCATTGCTACTTAGGTTGCCCGTGAAAAATAAGGTTTTAAAACCTTGTCCTGCATTTTTAACCTCAGTAGTCAGAACAAACACCTAATTATTGTAACCTTATTTCCTAAATTATAATCTCATCCTAAATTGTTTATGCCGAGCTAAGGTATTTAGAAAAAAACTTCGGTTCGGATGTTTTCGGGCGGAAGTCCGTATGATTCGAGAATAGTGGTCACTTCCTCAATCATTTCCGAGTTTCCGCAGAGGTAACAAATGGTGTCCTTATCAACCGGATGCTCTTTCAGGTAATAAGTTACGCGGCCAAAATAATCACCTTGGTCGTGACGCGACGTGCACAGGACAAATCGCGCCGGATCGAACGCTTCCCTCCCGTAAGCCTCGTCAGCAAAATGAACGCCGTGCAAAACCCGGTAATTCAATCCGGGATACGATTTCACATACGAGTAGAACGGCGAAATACCTGTTCCCGACGCAATCAGCATCGTTGGATGGCCTTGCCTTGTTTTTTCGTTCAGAATGAAATACCCTTTCGGCCCTTCCAAATCGAGCTCCGAGCCTAGAGTAAGGTGGCGCAGATACCTTGAAAACTCGCCCGCCGGAATTTCGCGGATCAGGAAATCGAGGTAATCGTCGGTAGTAGAACTAAAGATGGAATATTCGCGGCCTTTGGAGTGCCCCGGGATGCGGATAATGACGTATTGACCGGGTTCGAACCGGAAATCCTGCCGGTCGAGCCGCAGCACAAAAGTTTCGGGAGTCAGGTTAATGATTTGTTGTACAATATGCTTTCTGCGTTTCATAATCTGATGTTGCGGGTTATTGTATGCGTTTGTTGTCATTTATTGTCATTCAAAAGTCATTTATTGAAAACAGATACAATGAATGACGCAAAGCGAATGACCATCAATGACGATTATTTACAAAGTGGGACTGTTCATTCAGCTATGCTTTAACGTGTCGTTCGGCATGGTACGACGACCTTACCAGCGGACTGCTTTCGACGTAAGAAAATCCGCGTTTCATGCCCTCTGTCCGGTATTTTTCGAACAGTTCGGGGGTGATGTATTCCTGAACAGGCAGTAAATTCGAGTCGGGCTGAAGGTATTGTCCGATGGTGAGCACACGGCAGCCGGCCTGTCTGAGGTCGTCCATGGTTTGCAGCACTTCGGTTTCGGTTTCGCCCAAGCCAACCATGATTCCCGATTTGGCCACGATTCCTGCCGCAGCGATGATCGAAATAGTTTTCAAACTGCGGTCGTAGCGCGCGGTACTGCGCACTTTCGGTGTTAGCCGGCGAACGGTCTCCAGGTTGTGCGAAATCACATCCGGACGGGCATCAATCACCTTTTGAATCAGTTCGGCATTGGCATTAAAATCGGGAATCAGTGTTTCGATGGTCGTTTCCGGGTTCAGCTCCTTGATTTTGCGGATGGTGGCAGCCCAGAATTCAGCTCCGCCGTCTTCCAGGTCGTCTCGTGTAACCGAGGTGACGACGCAATGTTTCAGTCCGAGGTTTTGTATGGTTTTGGCCAATCTTAACGGCTCAAACCAGTCAACCGGATCGGGCACATCGTTCTGAACGTAGCAAAACCGGCAGTTGCGGGTGCATTTGTCGCCCAGGATCATAAAACTGGCTGTTCCGGCATTCCAGCACTCCCCTTTGTTGGGGCAGTTTCCGCTGGTGCATATCGTATGTAAGCGGTGATCGGCAATCAGTCGTTTCACTTTCGAGTAGTTCTCGCCGCTGGGCAACTGGGCTTTCATCCAGCGCGGCAACCGTTCCCGCTCTGCTTTGATTTCGGTCATTTCAAAAAATTGAGTTCAGCATACAAACAGCATTCGGGGAACGATGTTCATCGGATTTCGACATTAATTCGGATGGGGTTTGGAGTTCAGCCCGAATTTAGGAACTCGGTCGGGGCAAATTTTCGGACCTGTATTCCTCTCGTTAAAAGCCGTTTTTGCCGCTTGTAATCATTGCCTCTCGTGCTTTTGCTATTTTATAGCTTTTCTTAATAATTTGTCAACCTGAGAATTACCGGTCAGTATTCCAATTACCAGAAAAATCAGTGCAAATGGCACTCCAACCCGAAGAAAAAGTGTCAGGAAATTCCCTGTATGTATCGAAAGTATAAAACAAATTATTAGCCCTAAAATCAATGATATGCTCAATTGCTTAAAGTAATTTATTCTACAAATCAACTCCTTTTGAGAATCACTGTCAATATAAATCGTTCCTTGAGTAAATGCTTTAAACAATTCAACTAAGATTTGAAACTTATCTGCTCCTCTTTTCGAAGTCATTCTCTCAAAAAACAATTTGCCGCTATGTCTGTCAACTTTCAAATTATTTTGATTAAACACTGTCTCGATTGAGTTAAAAATATTCTCATTATCAATGCCATCCGGTAGCTTTATTTTAATAGAGTATATCATTGTCTAAACTTATTTTAATGTGTTCAAATACTTGTATAAACCCGGCTCTCCCCGATATTTATTCCTACTATTTAAGCGGCTGATGCTGAATTGCAATCTGGGTTTTTACATTCTTGTTCTTAACTTCGCTCCAGGTGGTGTAAATGACAGAAAAGGATTTCGCCGGTTTGCTCGTTGTGCAGGTGTAAGCCGTTGCCTTCGCAAAAGTCGTACTGTTCGCATTGGGCGCATATCCCTGTTTTAGTCCAGCTCCGGTCGCGGTGTGGCCGAAAGCGTTTGTCCCACACTTCGGCCAGATTGTCACGGTAAATGTTGCCCTGTACAAAATTTTCGCGCAGGTTGGGACAAGCCGAAATGGAGCCATCGGCCAACACCGAAGCAATGGTGATCCCTGCCCGGCAAAAGAACAGGTTGTCGCGCACCTCACCCTCGTAAGCGCCCAGGAAACCTTCGCAGCCATAATTGAGCCCTATCTTTCCCGAAGCACGTGTTCCTTTAATGAACTCCATCAGTTCGCGAAACTGCCAGGGTGGCAAATGGAGCAGATCCTCGTCTTTGGCGCGGCCAATGGGCGTAATGGTGAAAATCCGCCATTCGGCAACGCCCAGACTCACCAGCAAATCGCGTAGCAGGGGCAGTTCGTCCATGTTTTTCCGGGTTACACAGGTCACCACATCGTACTTCAGGTTAGGTATTCGGGGCAAGAGGCTGATGGCTGAAACAACTCGCGCAAAGCTGTTTGGATTGTTCCGCAGCCAGTTGTGCGAATCTTCCAGCCCGTCGAGGCTCACGGTAACTGCCCGTAAGCCGCAATCAAGCAACTCATTCAATCTGGCCTCAGTGAGTAACATGCCGTTGGTTACCATTCCCCACGGAAAGCCGCGTTCGTAAAGACTTCGCCCTATTTCGGGCAGGTCGGTTCGCAACAAGACTTCGCCCCCGGTAAGCACAATCATGGTTTTGTGTGGGTCAATAGTGCCTTCCAGCTGGTCGATGGCGTTCAAAAAATCAGGCAGGGGCATATCGCACAGCACGGCGTCTTTCTTGCAGTCGCTTCCGCAGTGCAGGCAGCTTAGGTTGCAACGCAGTGTACATTCCCAAAAAAGGTAGTTAAGTGGATGAATTTGGCTCTGGGTATGCCTGAATTTGCGAAAAAGGCGAAGGGCAATCCGTTTCCGAAGCGAAATTTTACGCGGGATCATTTCTTCGCTTTCAGTTTCACATTCAGTTCTTTCTCTGTTCTTCCATGATACCAGTGGCCATCGCCTCCCGAGTATTTTGGATTTTGAAAAACGACGGTGGTGTCGAGCGTTTCGTATTCGCCGTTTGTGGCGCCATCGATATCCGTAAATTTAACTTTGAAAGTCTGATCATTAGGGATATCGCTTGCCTTAACGGTATAGGTCCCGGTGCCCGCTTCCGATGCCGAAGTGCCAATCAGCACCGATGATTTTCCCTCCTGTGTCTCATATTCCTTGCTTATATCCACTTTTATTCCGGCAACCGGCTTGTTCGATTTCGATTCGACTTTCCCCTTCACCATAAAATCAGCAGTGGGCGTGCCATACATGGCCCCCGGAGTCAACCAGTCACACGACGAAGAAAACCCGAGGAAAGAAAGCAAAAGGGCAATCAAAGCATGGTAAGATTTCAAAACTTTAAACTGAAGCTTTTTCACGTTGTTGAATTTTGGTTTTTAGCAAGATGCCGAAACTGGCAGTATGGTTGCGTTTATGTTCGGCAATAAGCTATTTCAAATGTATTGAAATTAATAATTAACATTATCCGGAAAAGATATTTATTTTGCGGAATAAACTTACAAAGCGGAACCATGAGCAAAACATACAACTGGGCCATTTTAGGATGCGGCAAAATTGCCCGCAAATTCGCCACCGACTTAAAACTCCTTTCCAATGCACGGCTTTATGCGGCAGCTTCGCGCTCGCTCGAAAATGCACAGGCTTTTGCCAGCGAACTGGGCTTCGAAAAAGCTTATGGCAGTTACGAAGCAATGGTCAGCGATCCGGCTGTGGATGTGGTTTACATTGCCTCGCCGCACTCGCACCACTGCGAACACACGCTGCTGTGCCTTAACCATAAAAAGGCAGTGCTGTGCGAAAAAGCCTTTGCGCTCAATTCGAAGGAAGTAGCTTTAATGATCGAAACAGCCCGCCAAAACAACACCTTCCTGATGGAAGCCTTCTGGACCATGTTTCAGCCAAGTTTTCACAAAGCCATGGAAATTACCCGATCCGGCGAACTGGGCGCCCTGAAAATGGTTCGGTCCGACTTTGCTTTCAACGCGGAATACGACCCGGGGAAAAGGCTTTACAACGTCAGTCTGGGTGGCGGCTCCCTGCTCGACATTGGCATCTACCCCATTTTTATGTCGCTCACCGCTTTGGGTAAGCCTTCCGAAATCAAAACAATGGCGTCATTTGCCCCAACAGGAGCCGAAGAAACTATCCAGATGTCGTTTCGCTATCCGGGAGGTGAAATGGCTTCGCTGGTTTCGAGCTTTGCTTCACATGCGCCTACACAAACCGAATTCTGGTTCGAGAATGGCTATATCCGTCTGAACCGCCGCTTCTACACGCCCACTACCCTCTCCTACTGGAAAAACTGGGAGGAGGAGAAAATACTCACTTTTGAAAAAGGAGCTGGTTTTGGCTATGAACTTGAAGCAGCCCATGTCATGGAATGCCTCGACGACGGTAAAATTGAAAGCGACCGCATGCCACTCTCCTTGTCGGTCGACCTCATGGAAATCATGGATCGTGTGCGTCAGGATGCCGGAATTGTATTCCCTGGCCACGATTAACTGCAATTGTTCAGCCTTATGTTCGTGCATTTCAGCCGGACATAAATGCTGTTCGCTGATTTTTATAAAAATACCTGTTTCAAAGCACCACTGATTTGGGCGAATTTTTTATTTTTAATACACTCAAATGCTCGTTATGAAACTATTTCTTTTCAGCGCATCAGTATTTTACCTGTTGGGTTTAAAACTCACCTCGAAGATTGAACTTACCCCGGTTTTTTACCACAAACCTGTTATCAGGGAGGCCAGTGCCGTTTCCTCTGAAAAAGAGACTGCACCCGCTGTCATTATCAAAGCCGAAGAAATAAAAAAGGATACCGTTGAACAGGCCGAAACCAAAAGCAACTCACAGACCGCTCCGGCTATAAAAACTCCGGAAAAATAAATCCATCCTGCATTTTCTGAATTTCATCCCATAAATCACCGTTTCTGATTGCTGAAAGGGTTATATTTACCTGCATTTAAAACCCAAAATGATACAACAAAACGACATCCGCGTTACCAGCTGGGAACAGTTGTGTGAAGAAGTTTATCACGATTCGTGGAAACCACAAATGGGACGATACCGCTCTGATTATGCTTTTCGCGGCTTATCCGACCATACCTACGAACTCAAAAACAGTTTCCTGCGCAACTGTGGCGACAAACCAGAACTGGAGTACCATTTACTTCGCAACTTCAGGAAATACTCCATCACCGAAGACCCTCAGTTAACCGGCACTTTTTGGCGTTCGCTGGTTTTGGCTCAGCATCACGGCTTGCCAACCCGCCTTATTGACTGGACCTACTCGCCATTCATTGCCATGCACTTTGCCACAGCCAATACCGAAAAATACGACATTGATGGCGTAATCTGGAAAGTGGATTTTGTGAAGGTAAATCAATTGGTTCCTGCACCATTCAGCGACGGATTGAAAGACGAAAAATGCAATGCTTTCACGGTTGAAATGCTCGAAAAAATTGTATCGCTGAGCGATTTCGACCGTCTGTTCCATGAAAACCAGCTCTTATTTTTTGAACCGCCATCGCTCGATGAACGGATAGTGAACCAATTTGCTCTATTTTCGGTAATGACCAATCCAACGGGCATCATGGACGAATGGCTGATTACCCGCCCCGAATTGTACCGGCGAATCATCATTCCCAAAGAACTAAAACTGGAAATCAGGGATAAACTCGATCAAGCCAACATTACCGAACGTGTATTGTTTCCCGGTCTCGACGGATTAGCCAAATGGCTGAAGCGTCATTACAAACCGGTTTTCTGACCTGGGAAACGATCATTTCAGGGAGTTATCCGAATAAATCCGCCGGTTGGAATCAACAGGTCAAACGCATTTCTGGTTTTTCCTTTCATTACTCCTTTTTCGGTGCTGATGCCGCGGCAGTCAAAGATTTCATAATTGTATTGAACTCCGGATTTATTCAGCAAAAATTGAACTTCGGGAGTGGCCTTTGAATTAATCACATCAATGGTTGACTGGAGAACTAATGGCAAACTGATGGGATATTCTTCGTAAAGGGCATAAATAGTCTTAGCTTCGTTTTCAACTTTAATTACCGGATAATAACGCGAAACCTGAAGAGGCTCGAATTCTCCTTCAAACAAAACATCGTAATTTTTTCTCCAGTAATCGAGCCAAAAGCGGATGGTTTGCTTTGACTCGGCCGGCAAGGTGGTGACGTAAAATGACAAATACGGATTGCCAAAAAGTACCGATTGCATTTTGCGGGCAATATCTTCAGCCTTTTCGCGCGGATTGATTGCAACCACTTCCATAAATGGCGTGTATTTGCCATAGAGCAAACGATTGTTAACCATTTTTTCGCGAACAACCTGTGCATTTTCAACTCCGACAAATCCAGTCAGAAAGTTTTGATAACTAACCAAATTGGGGCCGACCACCGGAAATTTTTGTCCCATAAAAATGTCAGGCTTTATCGATCGCAAGCGCTTTTCCAGGTCCTTGTATAAAGTATCCACGGCCAGATCAATCGAAACAAAGTCGCGTCCTTTGTCATCTTCAATAACGGCGCCTTCTTTGGGATAAAATGCTTTCATAAAATCGAACCAGTACCCGTCGAATTGCCATTCCAGCAAAAAATTGGCATAAGTACTGACCAGATGTTTCCGAACATCGGCATAACGGGGATCGAGCACATACATTTGACGCGGAGCCCTGTAGCGAATGTACTTTCCGTCAAATTTTTTCAGTATGACCGGATTACCACCGATAAACGGGATAGAATACCACAGGTAAAGAGGCAGTCCCATCTGGATACATTTCTGCTTGAAAAGATTCATCGTCTTGTAGCTGTTCTCCTCGTATTGGTAGGCTGTATCCACTTTCATTCTGACCAGGGCCTGCCAGCCATCATCAACCAAAACCGATTTGAACCGGAACGATTTAAGCGAATCGAGCTCGCGGGTAATATTTTCAAGCGGAATATTCCGGTGCATCGGATACCAGGTTGAGAACACCGGAACATTGGTGGTGTCGGCACTGGCCATCCCATGTTTAAATTCATCAGATAAAAACCAGGAAGAAGCGTTGTAAATAGCTTTTGAAAAGTGAATATTTCTGAAATCAACAAGCACTTCAGCCTGATAATCCTGGAGATTTGACAAAGGGGGATTGTCTTCAAAAAAACCAAAACTGAAAACAATGGAATCCTGATCTTCCCGGATATTGGAACTGATGAATTTAGCCTGATAGGCATCTTTACAGGTAAAAGTAATCTGGTTCTGATCATTAACTGTCAACCCCGAAATGATGGAGAAACCGGCAGCCGCCCGGTCATACGATGGTAATGAAAAAAAAGACTTGTTTGACCATGTTTTGGAACTCCATATCTGGTTGATCTTGTCCTTGGGGAATTTTACCGACACATTAAACGCCGGAGGTGCAGCAGCATAGGTCGAATGCAGATAAATACTTAAAACGTATTGCTGCAATCCTTGCTCTTTAATATCTACCGTAGCCTCAAATGGTGAAATGACTCCCTCAATCCTGATTTTACTCAGATTAAACACATACAGATCATCGTTCTCAGAACCGAACGATTCATTGAAGGCAAGAACATTTAGAAACAAAAATAATCTCAACAACAACCCAATTCTTTTACCCGGACACAAATTCATAAAATCAAATCTAGTAGTTGTCTGGTAAAGATAGAAAAACTAACTTATCAAAATCTATCCTGATTACTATATTTTCGGGGTAAAAGTTAAACAAAACAGTGCGCTGAAAACAACAAAGAGGAATCCGGTTTTATTATCTGGCGTACCATTCAGTTACTTTGTGCCCTACATGAAATGGACTGTCAACTCCAAGTTTAACTGAAAGAAAATGAGCCATAAAATAAAAAGGCAATATCGAAGTAAAAGGGCTATAAATCTCATCAAGTTCCGGTTCAGCAACCTCAAAAACCAATGCTTCAGAATCCTTTAAAAGCTCAATGAGTTTTTGAATTCTGTTTTTAAGTACTCCCTTTGCCGGATTAATCACAATTACAATAGAATTTTCAGCCGTTTCCTTATAACCATGTTCGTATTGCATGAGCGACATCCCAATAAACGGGAATCGTGTTGATTCGCTTAACATTAAAGCAGCCTGCATGGCTGTTCCCATGTTTGGACCACTACCCACAATAATACATTTTGCTTTTCTCTTCCTGATTGCATTTGCCAAAGCAGAACCCATTGATTCACCTATGCTTTCATATTCATGAAATTTTTGGCTAAGTGTATGCAATACCATTTTAATATCAAATCCATGCCCCAGATACAAAACAACAAGGCTGTTAATGAAGGTTTTGGTTGGTGAAAAGCGTTCATCTCCGGCATAAAGTGGAACGGTGAACCTGACATTGGGCTGACTGGAAAGCAACGAGGTCGTGTCGTTTACCACGACTGTTATTTCTTTAAAGCATGAAGCACATTTAATAACGTCAGTGGTTCTCCCTGACTGTGAAATGAGTACTGCCTTATCAAACTCCTTC
>CAYRBM010000023.1:0-43822 GCA_964422425.1 uncultured Odoribacter sp. | reverse complement strand
CTCTACCTGCTGAGCTACTGAGTCATCCTTATCTGCTTTTGTTTTTCAAAAGCGGTCGCAAAAATAAATTTTAATAATTGAAATATCAATACTCAAATGAATAAAATCCAATAAAAATCATAAAATGCTAAAAATTAATAGCTGCAGACATGATTCGATTACATATCCACTTTATCCTTCCGTTCATTATTTAGTCATTAAAAAATCCTATGGAAACAAATTCCTAAATTCGCCCACCCAAAAACACAAACAAAACCGGGGGATTTAGTAATTTTATACCAAATCAGAACGTTTTTGTTCTAAAATTAAAACTACACCCATGAATATCCAGATGGTCGATTTATATAGCCAGTACCTGAAAATAAAGGAAGAGATTGATCAGGAGATACAAGAGGTAATTCGCTCTTCCGTTTTCGTAAAAGGTGGAAAAGTACTTGAATTCGAAGATAATTTGAAAGAATACCTGAATGTAAATCATGTCGTTACCTGCGGCAATGGAACCGACGCTCTGCAGATAGCCATGATGGTTCTTGACATCAGTGAAGGAGATGAAGTTATTACAACCCCGTTTACTTTCGTTTCCACCCTCGAAGTACTGGCCCTGATGAAAATAAAACCTGTGCTCGTTGATGTTGACCCTGATACATTTAACATACGGCCAGATTTGGTTGCCAGCCATGTTGATCATTTGACCAAAGCTATAGTTCCTGTTCATTTGTATGGTCAGTGTGCCGACATGGAAGCTTTAATAGATGTAGCCAAGGAGAACAACCTCTTTTTAATTGAAGATGCCTGTCAGGCTTTAGGTTCTGAATATATTTTCAGGAATGGAATGGCAGCAAAGGCCGGAACGATTGGCGACATTGCCTGTAACTCATTTTTCCCTACCAAGAATCTGGGAGCTTTTGGTGACGGAGGAGCACTATTCACCAACAACCCCGATCTGGCCCAAGCCATGCGTTCAATTGCCAATCATGGAATGAGCAAACGATATTACTATCAGCAGATAGGTATGAATTCCCGGTTGGATGCAATTCAGGCTGCCATTCTCGACGTCAAATTAAAGTATCTTGACAATTACATCAAGTCTCGCCAAGAAGCTGCCGATTTTTACGACAGGGAACTATCGGATATTTCCGGGATTATGATTCCGGCACGGGTTTCATACAGTACACATACTTTTCATCAATACACCATTAAAATTCCAAAATATCGGGATAAACTTCAGCGATTCCTTTCTGAAAAGGGAATCCCGTCGATGATCTATTACCCAGTCCCGCTTCATTTACAGGAAGCCTACCAATACCTGGGCTATAAAAAAGGTGATTTCCCTATTGCCGAAGAACTTTCGGAACAAGTGTTATCTTTGCCCATGCATACAGAGTTAACCGAAGCAGAGCTCAGCTTTATCACTTCGGCTATCCGAGAATTTTTCAGCTAATGGAACCATCGTTTTTTGCTCACCAAACGGCAATAATTGATTCGGGATGCCAGATTGGTCAAGGAACCCGAATCTGGCATTTCTCGCACATCATGTCAGGCTGCACAGTTGGGGTTGATTGTTCGATAGGCCAAAATGTGGTTATTTCTCCTGAGGTAAAAATTGGGAACAGGGTAAAAATCCAGAATAACGTATCGGTTTACACAGGCGTAATCTGCGAAGATGAAGTTTTCCTCGGGCCATCGGCAGTTTTTACAAACGTTATTAATCCGCGAAGTGCAGTTAGCCGAAAATCAGAATATAAACCTACCCTGGTACAAAAAGGAGCTACCATAGGCGCTAATGCAACAATTGTTTGCGGAGTTACTATTGGGCGATTTGCCTTTGTTGGCGCGGGTGCTGTGGTTACCAAAAATATTCCTGATTATGCTTTGGTTGTTGGCAATCCGGCGCGACAAACCGGTTGGATGAGTGAGTTTGGCCACAAACTGAAATTTAACGAATCCGGGATAGCCATTTGCCCTGAAAGTAAGGAGCAATACCGGCTCGAAAATGGCAAAGTATCAAAAATCAACTGAATCAGAATTAGCTATGTCAATTGAAAAGAAAATAAGATTTGCTGTCGTTGGTCAAGGGCACATTGGTAAACGACACGCGGAAATGATTTTGCGCAATCCTCAGGCAGAACTCGTTGCCGTGTGCGACATCCGTACTGCCGAAGAATGTAAAACTGACTACACAAACGTTCCATTTTATTCGTCATTAAACGAACTGCTTAAATCGGGAAACCAGTTTGATGTGCTGAATATTTGTACGCCAAACGGCCTGCACTCCGAAATGGCTCTTCAGGCACTCGATAAAGGATTGCATGTTGTCGTTGAAAAGCCAATGGCGCTATCGAAAACTGACGCAGAACTGATTGTATTTAAATCGCTGGAAAAAGGAAAGAAAGTGTTTTGTGTGATGCAAAACCGATATTCGCCACCTTCGGTTTGGCTGAAAAGCGTGATGGAACAAAATCTTCTGGGAAAATTATTTCACGTTCAGATAAACTGTTACTGGAATCGTGACGAGCGCTATTACACTCATCAAAACTGGCATGGCGACGGAAAATTGGATGGTGGAACACTATTTACCCAGTTCTCGCATTTTATCGACATCATGTACTGGTTATTTGGCGACATCAAAAACATCAGCGGCCAGTTCCGCGATTTCAACCATCAAAACTTAACCGATTTTGAAGACACTGGCATTGTCAATTTTGAGTTTGTAAATGGCGGTATGGGATCTTTAAACTACTCTACCTCCATTTTTAAAGAAAATCTGGAAAGTAGTCTCACTATCATCGGGGAAAAAGGAACTATTAAAGTGGCTGGCCAATACATGAACGAGGTTGTTTACTGTAACATCAGCGACTACCAAATGCCTGAACTTGAAGCCAGCGCTCCACCTAACGATTACGGGCTCTACAAAGGATCGGCTCAAAATCATCACCTCGTCATACAGAATGTAATTCAAACCCTAAATGGACAAACACCGATAAGCACCAACGCCATGGAGGGATTAAAAGTGGTCGATATTATCGAGCGGATTTACAATATGAGAGATCAGGTATGGAAAAAATAACTTCTCCGCTACCCTACCAGTGGTTCGCCGTTTACGTTAAATCGCGGGCCGAGAAAAAAGCGCAGGCAGAACTTCTACAAAGGAACATTGAGACCTTCCTGCCGCTGCAGCGAAAGCTGCGTCAATGGAGCGATCGGAAAAAATGGGTTGAAATGCCACTGATTCCGGGTTATCTGTTCGTTCGCGTAAGTCGCAGGGAATATGATTTTGTATTGCAATCGAACTACATCGTTTCTTACGTTAGGTTTGAAGGTACGGCAGCCCGCATTCCCGACCGGCAAATTGACTACCTCCGGCTTATGCTCAAACAGGAAAATCTTGACATTGAAGTAACTCAGGAAGATTTTGAACCAGGCCAGGTGATTGAAGTTGTTGCTGGTCCGCTCATTGGTCTGCAAGGCAAACTGATCAGGATAAAAGGAAAAAACAAACTGGCCATTGAACTCGAACAGCTGGGATATTCAACTTTAATTGAGATATCAGCTGAAGATGTTTGCGTTTTAGAGCAAACACAATAAGTATAAAAGCCTAAAAGCAACTCAGCTTTCTTGCTTACTTTTGAAGTCCGTTTTCAAAAAAATCAATGTAAGCAGGTAAATTTTAGATGAACATTATTTCACTTACCAACAAGGCTATTGAGGCATCGATTCGGGCTGGAATTAAAATCAGAGAAATCTATACCAGAGCGGATTTTGAGATTAAAATAAAGGACGATCAGACGCCTGTAACTCTTGCCGACTGGAATGCTCATCTGGAGATACTTGAGGCATTAAAACCGACCGATTTACCTGTTCTAAGTGAAGAAGCATCAGCCATTTCGTACGATGAACGGAAAAACTGGAAACTTTTCTGGTTAATTGATCCGCTTGACGGAACTAAGGAATTCATCAAAAGGAATGATGAATTTACAGTAAACATTGCTCTGATAGAAAATAATCAACCCGTTTCAGGCGTAATTTATGCTCCTGTTTCCGGCGAACTCTATGTTGGCATCCCCACCTATGGAGCCTGGAAATACATGAATCCAGAACAAGGCATCACCCTGGAAATAATTCAGCAAAAGGGCGAATCTCTGCCGCTTCAGGTATATTCTCAAGAATTTGTGGTGGCCATCAGCCGTTCGCATCAAAATTGGGAAACCCTTGATCACATTGAACAACTAAAAAACACACACGCCCGGGTAAAACTAATCAGCCGGGGCAGTTCGCTAAAAACCTGCATGGTGGCCGAAGGAAAAGCAAACACTTATCCTCGATTCGGAAGAACTATGGAGTGGGATACAGCAGCCGCACATGCCCTGGTAAAGGCAGTTGGCAAAAATATTTACCAAACTGATTTGAAAACGGAACTGACTTACAACAAACAAGATCTACAAAACCCCCATTTTATTGTGATATGAGCGTACACGGATTTATTGTTCTGGCCGTCATAGTCATCATGATTGCAGCACTGGCCAAGGAAGTAATGCGACCAGGTCTTATTTTATTTTCGGCACTGATTATACTGATGATATACGGAAGCGTTAATGCAGACGAAGTACTTGCCGGATTTTCGAACAAAGGAATGATTACCGTAGCCATTCTTTTTGTTATCAGTGAAGGAGTGAGGCAATCTGGCGCCCTGAATAAGCTCGCCACCACATTTTTGCCGCGCCGGCGTGGAAAAATCAGGCTGCTTTTTTTCAGGCTCATGTTCCCGATATCGTTCATATCTGCCTTTTTGAACAATACGCCAATTGTGATCATTTTTGCTCCCATCGTAAAAAAATGGGCTGAAAACCTGAACCTTTCATCACAAAAATTTCTTATTCCGCTTTCTTATGCAACTATTCTGGGAGGTGTATGTACCCTAATTGGTACTTCAACCAACCTGGTTGTTCACGGCCTAATGCTCGATAACGGTTACGAAGGATTTTCAATGTTTGAACTAGGCATGGTGGGAGTTCCACTTGCTTTTGTGGGCTATTTTTACATGAGTTACGTTGGTGTTCATCTGCTCCCCGGCGAGAAAAATTTCATTCGCCGACCGCTTTCCGATCAAAAAGATTACTACTACGAACTGATTGTGCCGACTGAAAGTCCTCTGGTTGGTCAAACCCTGAAAAACGGTCGGTTGAAAGAGTTGAAGGGATTCGACATTATACAGATTGAGCGTGACAAAATCAAAATCGAAGGTAAAACGCCTGGTTTGACCATCGAAGCAAATGATCATTTGCTGGTAGCCGGACGATCCAACGGCCTGGAAATTATTAAAGATTTGAGCAGTGTCAGGCTGAAAGGCCTTGATTTGCTGAAAGGCCAGGTGAATATGAGTGAGCTAAAACAATATGAAGCTGTTTTGGCTCCACGTTTTCCCGGTATAGGAAAAACTATTGTGGAATTCAACTTTTTTGAACATTATCAGGCGGCAATCATCGCTGTTCACCGCAATGGTGAGCGCATTACATCAAACCTCCGAAGCCTTAAACTGCACGAAGGCGACAACCTGGTACTGCTTACAACTGACCGGTTCATTAAAAACTGGGGCGATTCCAAAATCTTCTACCTGACAACCTACATTGGCGACCATAACGAGGGAAGTGGCAAAGCAAAAAAATGGCTGGCTCTCACCATTCTCACCCTGATGATTGCCGGTGCAACTGCGGCCGATTACTTACCCAAATTTGGCAATGTTCATACTGATATGTTCTTCTTCTCTGCTATTGCGGCCATGCTCATGGTTTGGCTCAAAATTGTGCCTCATCAAAAATACACCAAAGCCATCAGCTGGGACTTGCTCATTACAATTGCCTGTTCGTTTGGTATCAGTAAGGCCATGCAGAACTCTGGTCTGGCCGATGGAATCGCACACACAGCCATCAACTTTGCAAAAAACTGGGGACCAATTGGAGTGCTGGCCTGCATCTATCTGCTCACGAATATTTTTACCGAAGTGATAACAAATAATGCAGCCGCTGCCATTTCGTTCCCTATCGCTATGGCTGCCGCAGCTCAGATGGGAGTCGATCCAAAACCATTCTTTGTTGCCATTTGTATAGCCGCTTCCATGAGTTTTTCAACTCCGATCGGCTACCAGACAAACCTCATCGTTCAGGGGATTGGCAATTATAAATTCCGCGATTTTGTGAAAGTTGGAGTTCCGCTTAACCTGATCATTTTCATCATAAGCATCATACTCATTCCATTACTTTGGAGCTTCTAATTTTCTTTGAATGAGAAATTACCCGGAGAAATCCCCGCTTTAAACTCATCAATCAGTTTTCCGGAAGTGGTATAGCGGCGTATTACTCCATTTTGCCGATGATCGACAGCATCGCCTACATAGATTTCATTGATCAAAGGATCGATTCCAAGGCTGTAAAAACCACCATACGAATTGGTATAAGGCGAAATAATAAATGGATTTTCAGGAAGTCGCCGCTCTGAAACAGCCATTTTCCATACATGCCTATTCAAGAAATAAAGGGTGTCTCCTGTCGGATTAATGCTCAAATTTCGGGGTGATTCTCCTTTAGAAAATCGGAATGACCGCTCAATTTCACGCGTTTCCGGATCAATTTTTAGCAATCCGCCATTTTCATAACCATACGGACTGCCTTCAAAGCCACCGTCAGACAGCACCCAAAGCTTTTTATACCGATCGATTACCATACTGTTGGGTTGACTGAATACCTCTATCGAGTCAGTCAATTGGTCAGTTTCTGAATCGATAACCAGTATCTTATTATCGTACGACCAGCAATTGACAAAAACATCCTTCTCAAACTGAACCATCTGCTCGGTCGAATGCTGACTAAATGCCGATTTCGAATTGACAACGCTAATTTCTCCGGTTACCCGGAAAGTTGTTGGATTAAAAATGGTGATTTTTCGGGCATACAAATCCGTAACGTAAGCTTTCGAATCGCTGATTACATGCACATACCGTGGCGAAGTCAACCCCGAAATACTACTCCGGAATTCGGCGGTACGGCTATCAATCACGTAAATTTTTCCGGAGTTGTTTACCACAATAAATCCCAGGTCTTTCCATAAACACATGGAATGAGCAACATCACCCAAAGGAGCTCCGTTGCGCGCCTGAAAAATCTGATTATAAACGCGCTTTGTTTGCGGATCGTAAAATGACAGGGAAGAGTTGCCATACATGAAATTCCCTTCGTTTAAAATGTAAACCCCACGGTTGCCCGAAAAATTAAAAAATACAGTTTCAACCGGAGTTTCTTTGCAGGAAATAAACAACAGGAAAACTGTAAAAACGAAAATGCAATGATTTAAAATTTTCACTGACCTTCTGCTCAGCAAATACCCAAAGTCGAAAAAAGTAAGCTTCTTCAACGACTGAATTTCTTCCCCGTTTGGATGTTTTAATGTCTTCATTTTTTATAACCCAATTGTATCGTCAAAGAATAAAACCTACCGGGCATTGGCCTCCACAGAATGGCCATGTGATCGGTATTCAGCACATTTTCAACCCCAAAAGCCAGATCAACAAAAAACGGTTTTAACTCAAATTTTCGTCCTCCCGACAAATTAACCAGCCAGTAAGGATTGAGTACCTTTTCATAATCCGACTCTTCGTTGTTGCTCGATGTGTAGCGCTTACCGGTAAACGGGGCATTCACTTTCAGGTAGTAGCTTTTGAAACTGGTCTCAGCAAAAAGGTTTGCCTTATGCTTCGGAATGTAAATCAGTTGTTTCCCGCGCGATTCATCTACCGAAGCAACTGCATCAACATTGGATGTGGCAGAAAACGAATAATTACCTTTGAGATGAATTAGGAACGAACTGAAAAGCTTAAATCCGGCGGTTGACTGAAATTCGACGCCCCGGGCAAATACTTTCCGAAGATTTGCTGCTTCCCAGTAATAAGCCCCATTGGGCGAAGGCTGCCATACAATCCAATTATCGATAAGTGAGGCAAAGCCTGTGAGCTGGCCCGAAAAAGCCAAACCACCCGTTTTTTTGGAGTACGAAAAAGAAACATCGCCCGAATAACCATCTTCCGGCTTCAGATCGGGGTTACCACCCGGGAACCAATACAAATCATTTAGCCCGGGCTGATGATAATTTCGGGCCAGATTCATTTTTACCGACGAATATTTTCCATCATCAGGCAAGAATTCGATCCCTAAAGATGGAATAAAACCGATTAACCGGTCGTCGTACAATTCGCTTCTGAGCAGCAAAGAAAACAGCAATCGGGGAACAGGATGAAAATAAGCCGCATTAAGAAGTGAAAATTCAAGACGGTCCTGATCATAACCCAATTTCTGTGCCCGATCGAAAACGGAAACCTGATGCCAGGCGGTACTTAGCGACCAGTTAAAACTCAGTATTTCCTTCGGAGTCCAGTCGAAATTAACCTGACTGGTCAAACTTTTCTCCTTACTGCGACTATCAAAATTGACGAAATTCGCTTCTGTGCTCGATCTGAAATAATTCAGATCCGACAGATTTAAACCTCCGTTCCACTCCAATTTGGATTTTTCAGTCACATATTTCCATCCAACTACTCCGCGCAAATTGCGGTCGTCCTGCTTTTCAGTCCGGGCGCCACCTTCAAACGACATCAACTGGGGTAAATCGCGATTGCTCTCGCTTACCCAAACTTTAGTGGTGAACGTATGATTTTCAACCCGCGCATAGGCTTCCTGAAGTAATCCGGACTTTTTGTACCCGGCATTCGTTTGAACAGCATCCCGCATCGGCAAAACACCGTAGTTGTAATATGGAAAATCATTATCGCTACGGTCAGAAAAAACGCGCGTTTTGAACTGTACTTTTCCATTTCCGAATCCCACATTCAGGTATTCCTTATAGGTTGAGAAACTCTCGACAGTTTGAATGTAACGAACACTAAGCCGATCGGTCCAATCAGGTTTATTGCCAAGCAATATGCTTCCGCCAAGCGCACCGGCTCCCGATTGCAGCGAACTGCCTCCGTACAAAAGACTAACATCATCAATAAAATAAACCGGGAACAGCGAGAAGTCCACATCACCGCGCATAGGCGAGTTGAGCTTCATCCCGTTCCAGTAAACCTGTGTGTGCGACGAGGCTGTACCACGAAACGAGGCGGTTGCCGTTGATCCGCGCCCGTACGACTTGATAAAAACCGGAGAATACGACGAAAGTAATTCAGAAATGGTCTGTGTTTTCATCATTTGCAGAGCAGCCGTATCAATGTGCGTTGTCATGATTCCCGCCTCCTCAATTTTCCGTTTCCCGAAAACCTGTACTTCTTCAATCGAAATCGTATCCGAAAGCTTTTGCGCATCAAGTTTCCCGGGCAGGAAAAAACACAGGCAAAGGATTAAAAACAACCCGATTTCGATTGATTTTCGATTCATCTTGTCACCTGGTTTTTAACTATTTTCTGCTGAAAAATCCGGCTGCCGGAGGTGGCTTTTAACAGATAGACTCCCGGCGAAATTCCATTCAGGTCAAGTTCTTCATCCGGATTTTCCTGCTTAAAAACTAATTTACCCTGAATGGTAAAAATCTCAGCAGAAGTCAGCGAACCAGCACAAACCAACCTGATTTTATCCTGAAAAGGATTCGGATACACACGGCATTCCAGCCTGTTGAGCGGTAATTGTCCGGAGCTGGTAGGCGACTCGGCAATTAGCCGTGCCGAGTCAATTCCCGAAGAAACCAGGTATTCCCCAATTGCTCCGGCTGTAAAAGTTACTTTTCCGAATTCGTCAGTCGAAAGACCGATGTAGCTGTTTGGCTGAGTTTTCGGAGTCATCCGGATGGTCTGACTGGCCAAGGCATCCGACGAATTTACGGTGATCGTCCGGTTGCCATCCATCGAGCAAAAATATTTTTTCAACTGAACATCGAATTGCTGGCTGGTTTTTACGGTATCGCCCCCCATAGTCAGATGTGAAACCGTCCAGGGTGTAGCATTGTCGGGCACATGGTAAACCAGAATTTCATCGTTGTTATTCACTTTCGCCTGATCAAATCCTGACACAACAGGCTGCTGATTGTGCATAACGACCCAGGTTTTTCGGTACGTTGCCGATGTTCGTGAACCTCCGTAGCCAAACGTGTAAACCGTTGAGCCCTGGTCCTGTTCCGGAACTTTCCACAAATACAGCTTCGATCCGCCTTCTGCATCGTCGCGCAAAGCCCATTCTCCGTTCCATCCTGCCTGCTGAAATGCCGCGGCCAGTGCATGAGCCAACGAAACAAAAGGAATTTCCTTCAATCCATAAACTTTTTGGGCCCGGTCAACTTTGGCAGTCAGGTCAGTTTGTTCAACCCACACCGACTGGCGTGGCAAAAGGGTTCTTTCGCTTGTTTTAACCGACAAATAAACGCGCTTTCGGGCCGATTCGGGAAAAACCTCAATTTCCACTGATTCGCGGATAGACTCTATTTCAGCGGTCTCCAAATACAACAGGCATTTTCCAGGCTGTTTCCCCAACAAAAAATACTTTCCGTCAACGGGAACAACCTCGGCTATCGATAAATCTCCGCTTTTCCACACTGGAGTAAGTCCGCCCAGAATTGCTCCGCTCTGATCGGTAAATTTTCCCGTCAGTTCGAGTTTGTCATTTACTTTCAGGCTAGTTGACTGAAGTGTAATAACCGCCTTTCCGCCGGAAAGTATCTCTACTTCCTTCTCAGCAAAAATCTGTGAATTACTTGCCTGAGTTGCGCGAATCGTGACTTTACCCGACTGAACAGCTTTTAGCTGACCGTTGGCTATCGTGCCCAACTCAGGTTTGTTTACACTCCAGTTGATTGTGGCGCCTTCCTGCCTGATTCCGCCCTCGAATGCCAGTGCATTCAGGTTCAGCACATCGCCAATTTTAATTTTGAGCGGTAAATCCTGCATCACCACCATCGAGCGGGTACCCGAAACCACTGCCGGTTCAATGTCCCTAATCCCGGCAACTTCGGTTGATATTTCTCCCAGCCAGCCAACGAGGGCATTCATGCCGGTGTAAATCCGGACGAAGTGAACCGCATCCAGTTTAACTGGCTTCAGGGCTTGATCAACTGCCCAGTCGATGTCGATGGGGTCGCCGCCGCTTCCTTCAACGGCCAATGTGTATGGGTTGTCGGGCAGCTTTTCAGTAGCTGATAAAACCGGTGTATTGTCGGCATAACCAAAAGTCCGTCGGTAGGAATTGACCACGCCGGGATTCGACAAATCAATCTGTCCGGCCAGCCGTGTCCCCTTCAGGGTATATTTATCAGCCGGAATGGTTGGAAATAAATCGGGTTTCGGGTAATAAGGCTGCTGGTGAAAACTATTCTCCGGAATAATTCCGGTTTGATTTTGGTTATCAGTCCATTGAATATTACCGGCTTTAGTAAGTCCATTGTTCAGAAAAGTGATTTCGTACGCCCTATTGGTGGTATTCCAGTAATGATCGCTTCCGGCAATCTCGTACCAGGTATCGTCCGCCAGTCCGTTCTGGTTTTCGTCTTTCATTACCTGAACAATTCCAGGCTCCGACCAGGTAGAGGTTGAATTTCCGTAGATGGTAAAATCGACGCCGTAAGGATTATTCGGATCATTTTGAATTCCCTGATTAAAATACAGGGTAACCGAGCCGCCATAAGCGCCCAAACTGACCATTCCTTTGTTTGTTCCGACCAGTGAGGCAGCCGCAGCAGGAGTTCCCATAAATTCGGCATTGGTATATTGCCCCGGAGCGGGCACATAGTCAATTACTTTGCTTGCAAACTGAGCATGAATATTCCCGCATGCAACAAGCAGCAAAACAAAAAGGACCAAATTTGAATGCTTAAAATGTGTGTGCATTTGCTGTAAAATCAGTTAAATCAAGAAATTTGGATTTTGCAGCTTTTCAGAAAGGAAATGTGAAAAGAAGAAACATTTTTTCGCTTTTTCGCCGAAAGCTCCAAAATCCACTTAGCATCAGGCAGGTCTTCTGACTTATCCCCTCCGTAACACCTTCCCATCACACCTGAGGCGAGACAGTGGTTCATTGTTACAGCGTTGTTAAAGGACTTACAGCAGCGGGAACTGTACAGGAATATCGACATGCGTTTCACCTGTTTCCCTTTTCATCCAAAAATTGGAACCTGATGGGGCAAAGGTAACTAAAAGATCGGAACGCAAGCGGGTTAATTTGCAAGAAGGAAAAACGAAAATCTGCCCGGCAACATATAATCTGCGCGCAACTATTTTGTAAATTAGCTCATCTACTTACCAAATTACGATTCGCAAAAAAAGGCAAAACAAAATCAACCGGGGAAGTAATTCTTCCTTGTAACCATTGTTTAACCTTTAACCCAACTGCCTATGGAAAACACCACCACCAAAAAAAAAAAAACCGCGCAACACAGCCGGATGACCCGGCATAAACAACCAATGTTTAACATTAAAGAAAAAACAATGAAAACAAAAAATTTAAAACTACTCGCTAGTTTTTTGCTCCTGCTACCGCTTTGTTTGGTTTTGTTAGGGACAGGGTGTGAAAAAGAAAGCTCTTTCGGTCAAAAAAATATCAGTGGTTCGTGGAAAGTTTCCAAGCAAAATATTTCAGGTAACCTTACATACTTTATTGCTCCACCTGACAATGCACTTTATACTGACATTTCAATTGTGTTCCCCGATACAACGAAAGGAATAATAAGTGGGAACACTTTTTTCAATTCGATTGGAGTTGATTTTGAAATAAACGAAGATCAACATATTAGCTTAAAAAATTATGGTGGGACTAGAATTACAGAAGATAATTGGGGAATGTCCTTTGGAGAAAACTTAAGCAATACAGTAAAGTTTGATATCTCAAATAATGAATTACTTTTTATTGATTCTCAAAATCAACCGTTAATCGTATTTATAAAAACTAAAAACAAATAACCTTAATTCTCCAGGTTCAGTGATAGCGGTAACGAGTTGTTGTTTTTTTCGCTTATAACCAATCCGAATAGCCGGTCAAAAACAACCAATGTTTAACCTTAAAGAAAAACAATGAAAACACGCCTTTTAAAAATTAGCTTTATTTTCATGCTCGCTTGTTTTGTGGGAGCAGGATGCGAAAAAGAGGATAAAACTGGAGAATTCTCGTCAAAAGAGCTCTTCAAATTTTCAGATTTTGGATGCGAAAACCTGATATGGAATTTTAAAGCTGGCTATTCGAACAATTACTACGTTATTAATTCTCAGCAAGAGCTAAATATTTATATAAGTAGTGATTGTAATCCTCAAATAGATTTCAATAAATATTTTGTAATAATAGGCAGCAAGAGTTTTACAACCGGAGTTTCTTTATTGGATGAAAAAGTCGAAGAAAATAATAAGGAAATTGTTTTTACAATATCTTTTTTGACCCATTTAACAACAGTTGCACAGGGTATTAAATATCATGCTGTGATCAAAAAGTCCTCTGATCAAAAAGAAATCAAAGTGATAGAGATTATTAAAGACCGCATCTAAAAACCAAAAGACCACCACTGCTCCTTCTTTTTAGCGACAGCAGCTAACCTTTGCCGTAGCAGTGCCGGATACCGCGAATGCCTGTTTTTCGACTTAATTGCCTGAAATCAGGGGAAATTCCCTCTTTTTAGGCAATTTCTCTTTAAAAAAGGGAATGTTGCATAAATTTAGGCAACGTTCTATAAAAATTGGAGAGTGTTGCCTGATTTTAGGTGTCATTGCCTAAAATCAGGCAAAGCTTCCTCTATTCTGCCCGATGTTCTCTGATTTTAAGGAAATTTGCCTGAATAGAGGGAATTAAAACCGCCACTTCGTTACTTTGATTTTCTACAGCGAAACCCTCAAAAAACGGTTATAAGCTTCTTCCCAGTCGAGCTCGCCGGACGGAACGAAATGCACCAGTTCGAACGAGTTGGCCACCAGTTCGCGGATTTCATTCAGTGAAGCCACGTACCCCAGCGCCTTGGCCTGAATCAGGATATTGCCGATAGCCGTAGCTTCAGTTGGTCCGGCAACCACGTTCAGTCCGGTGGCGTCGGCAGTCAACTGGTTCAGAAAATGGTTGTTGGCGCCACCGCCAATGATGTGCAGCACTTCAATTGGCTTTCCGGTAATATCCTGAATCTGCTCCATCGTAAACCGGTATTTCAGCGCCAAACTATCGTAAATACAACGAATGGTTTCGCCGTGATTTTGCGGGGTTCCCTGGGCTGTCTGGTAGCAGAAGTCGCGCACGGCCTGAACCATATCGCGCGGATTCAAAAACATCGGGTCATCCGGATTAACCAGGAATTTGAATGGTTCCGACTTCCGGGCCAGCTCAACCATTTCGGGCCACGAGTATTTTGTGCCCTCATTTTCCCAGATTCGCTGCACCTCCTGAATGAGCCACATGCCCATGATATTTTTCAGAAAACGGGTGGTTCCCTCTACCCCACCCTCGTTGGTAAAATTCAACTGGCGGGTTTGCTCCGAAACAATCGGTGTAGGGCTTTCAATGCCCATGAGCGACCAGGTTCCTGAGCTGATGTACGCAAAATTATTCTGCAAACCCGGCACTGAAACGATGGCCGAGCCGGTATCGTGACCTGCCACTGCAATCACCGGAACCGGTTTGCTGCCTGTTTCGCCGGAAACTTCGGGCAGGATTGGCCCCAGAATCGTTCCGGGCAAAATAATTTCCTGAAGTATTTTTGTTGGGATTCCGGCTTTTTCAATTAGTTCAAGATTCCAGTTGCAGGTTCCGGGCACGATCATCTGGCTGGTGCTGGCAATCGAAAATTCACTTTTTTTCACGCCCGAAAACAGGTAATTCAGCGCATCGGGCATAAACAATATTGAGTCAGTTATTTCGAGCAATGACGACTGATCCTTCACCATCGAAAACAACTGGAAAAGGCTGTTGAACTGCATAAACTGAATGCCGGTCTGCGCATAAACCTCTTCCTGAGGAACTACCTGAAACAAATCGTCCATCGAGGTATTGGTGCGCGAGTCGCGGTAAGCAAACGGAAGCGAAAGGATCAAGCCTTCTTTGGTCAGGTGTACAAAATCGACACCCCAGGTATCAACACCAATCGACTCAGGCTGAATGCCGTACTCTTTGACACATTTCTTCAACCCGGTTTTCAGCTCATTGAATAAGCTGAAAATGTTCCAGAAATAATGTCCGTTAATGAGCTGCATCTGGTTGGTAAACCGGTGTATTTCGGTAAGCTCCAGCTTGCCGCCCGATAAAGTTCCCAACATGGCCCGGCCACTGGAAGCGCCCAAATCAAATCCTAAAAAATATCTTTTATCCATGAGTTCAGATGTATTGAAAGTAAACAATCAAAATAAGCAAGAACCTTCGGAATCAGTATCCTGTGCAATCCTGAACAGAAAAAGTTCGGAGTGACGAAAGTGAGCTAAAGTGCCTAAAGTTTAATTCAACCCTTCAATCCCTTCAGGTGTTTATCGGCAAACCGAAGGTACTGTTGCCAGTCGTACAACGTCAGGTCATGTTTCCCGGAGCGGACGTGGTAGCCAATTGTTCCCATCACAGGCTGATTGACTTTGGGCATTTCTTTGGCTAGAAGGCCCTCCAAACCTAGCAATTCGTAAACTGCGGAAGCATATTTGGCCGATAGAAACTCACCTCTCGGGTCGGCCCATTTGTCTCCTTCGGCGCTGGCCACATACAACGGGCGCGGCGCAATCAGCGCCAGCAACATGTGCTGATCAACAGGCAACAAATCTTCATTGTCATTGTATTTCACAAAATTGTCACAAAACCAGTGCGGAAATGAAGTATTGATGATCTGCACTGTTTCGCCAAACTTCCGACGCGAGAGGGCTGCTCCGCCACAACCCGATTCGTTCGAAATGACCATCGCAAAGCGCGGATCGGTAGCGCCTGCCCATAAAGCTGTTTTTCCAAGCCTTGAATGGCCCAGCACAGCCACCTTACGGGCATCAACATCCGGATCGGTTTCCAGGTAATCCATTACCTTCGATAATCCCCACGCCCAGGCGGCAATCGAACCCCATTCGTTAAACCGGGGCTTCGACTGGTTGCCCTGGTAAAAAAATGGATGTACCCCGTCAGAAAAATCATTTTTATCGGGGTCAATATCTCCGTAATACAAAGTTACCAGACCATATCCGGACTTTAGAATTTCTTCAACCGGCCAGCTCTCCGAATCGGATGCCCGCGACTGCTCGGTAACCTGATTGTTAATGATTCCGATGGAAGGTTTATCGGCCACCCACGATTCGGTCAGGCGAATATTTGGATCGCCGCAAATGGTATGATTTCCTGAAAAGTTGTAAGCTAAAAACACTGGCGATTTCACTTTATTCTTCGGAAGATACATCAACAGGTTGACTTCGAGCGTCCGATCGGCCTTTCGAAAGAACAACGACAACTGCCTGCGAACAGCCAGTCCTTTAAGCGCATCATCGGACGTTTCCCAAACCTTAACTTCTGAGACATCAAGTTTTCCGGGAACCTTGCCATAAATTTCTTCGGTAAACCACTTCAGAATATCAGGTCTCTGCTTTTTAAACCAAACCTTTTCGGTTTTTACTTTCCCTCCCTTAAAACGGGTTAATACATCCGGAAGCTGGTATTCCGGAACTTTTGACTCTTCGTAAATTACATTTTCACGCTGGGCTTTCACGTCAGCGCCAATTAAAAGAAACAGGAAACTAAACAGCAGCAATGATTTCATTTTCGGCACATGTTGGTTTGGTGATAAAGATAAAAATCTTTACCCTGACCGCCATACCCGACGAATAATTGCGCTTCAAAAATTTGTGATTTGCGCCGATTTACAAAACCAGCAGATAGCCTATTGAAAAATTAAAGTACGAAGTAACTTCAAGCTTTTCAGTTGTTGCCACTGACCGTGGAAAATTCATGTTATAGCCAAGTTCAAAATCAAAATTTCCAAGACTGATTGTAACCGGCAATTTCAATTCAGTATTCATCCACCCAAATTTTTCGCTTTCAACTTCGGTCGTTTCATATTTAACCGGGAAACGGCCAGGCACAACACCGACCTGTGTGATGATGGTTTTGTCGCTTCCGAGGTAAACCGAAACCTCGGGCTCAAACTTTACCCGGTTGAGTTTGCCGAGACGGAGCACTTTAAAATCTCCGTAAATGTCCCATGAAACCTGCGACCCGTATTCCTTCCCCATCAGCAAAGAATAATCGAGCCTTGTTCCCGCCACTTTTTTGTCGATGGTAATTCCCCCGCTCAGGCTGCTGTTAAACGAACTGGCAGCCAACAAATCGCTTCCGGGAAAGAAAAATCTGTCGTACGACAGTCGATAACGGTAATCAGATGATTTGGTGAACCGGCCACTATATCCTGCCATCAAAAGAGCGGTACTGATTTTTGGATCGAGAGCGCTGTAATAAACCGCAGCCGCCCCAAGACTGAAACCTGAATGATGGAACCAGGACAATTGACCTGTCAGGTTGTACTGTTCGATTCCGATATCCCGTCCGGCAAAATAAGTCTGGCTATCGTAACTCATTCTGGAATACAAAAACTGGTATTTGCCGGAATACACCATCATGTCATCCAGGTCTTCGCCGTCAAACAAATAGGCATTAAGCAGTGAGTCGATGCGGCTTTCCTGAGCCTGCACCAGGTTTGAAAAATTGATCAGAACCAGAAAAAAGAATAACTGCTTCATTCGTATTAATTACTTTTGTTTTATTGAAACTTAGCTCGTAATCATGGAATTGTGTTTACAAATTGGCCGAAGTGAAACCCGCGAAGCGAATAATCAGGACTGAATTTTTATTCTCACTTCCGGCTGGCGTTTGCTAAATCAGGACTATTTCATTCGACCTCCTGATTAATCAAACACCGATTATAAAAAGCAGCAGCCTGAACAAGCCAGACTGCTGCAGCCACCCACAAATTCCACCAAAAACTAGTTTGGGTTGCCTTTGCGTTTTTCTTTCGCTTTCTGCATCGCTTCCTTCGCTTTTTCTTTTTGCTCTCCGCTTAAATTTTGCTTCTGCTCGCGACGCTTTTCCTGCATCTCCTTCATTTTTCCCTTCTGTTCCTTAACCGCATTGGCTTTCACGGCATCATGAATAGCATCCCTGCTGTCCTGATTAGCCTGCCACATGGCTTTCTGGGCTTCAGTCAACGATTCCATGAACTGCTCATGTCGTTCCTGAGCTGATAATTCCTTATTTTCCAAAATCGCTTTTTGCTCTGCTGTCAAAGTGGCCTTAAATTCTTCACGTGCTGCGGCCCGTTCAGCTTTTGCAGCTTCAATGGCAGCTTTTTGCTCATCAGTAAGATTCTGTTTGACTTTTTCGCGGGCTGGTTTCTTTGCTTCGGGTGTTGTTGCATCCTGAGCAAAAGAAGCCCCTGTCGAAATCATCAGGGCAAAAGCTGTGGCTACCAAAAATTTTCCTGTGTTTTTCATGATTTGTCGTTTTTTGAAAATTAACAAGTCTTATTTCCGAACTCTGTTTTTCTTTTTTGACCATGTTACCATTTCAGGAAAAATTACCCTACCCGGAATATGCCTATACCCCGGAAAATTAACAATTATTAACCCTCAAAAAACTTAATTGGGATATTTCAACGGCTCAATTTCACCGCTGGCTACGCGCAGGGCATTCATGGCCAAAGCCTCTAATTCATCCTCGCCCGGATAAACAAAAACGCCCGAGATAAATTCGACTTTCGAAGTAATGTAATTAACCAGGTATTGGTTGTAGGCGAGTCCTCCGGTTAAGATAATGGCATCGACATAGCCGTTTAAAACCACGGCCATTTCGCCTATCGCTTTCGAAACCTGATAGCCCAGTGCATCCTGAATTTTGCGGGCAAAATCGTTCCCGCTTTCGGCCATTTTCTCCACATCGAGCGCATTGTTCGTACCCAGATAACCTACATAACCCCCTTCGCCCAGCACCATTCTGCGAATTTCGTCCTGCTGGTATTTTTTGCTGAAGCACAAATCGATCAATTGCCCGGCCGGCAATGTACCGCTGCGTTCAGGACTGAAAGGTCCTTCTCCGTCGAGGGCATTGTTTACATCAATTACCCGTCCTTTCTGATGAGCCCCTACAGAGATGCCTCCACCCAAATGCACCACAATCAGATTGAGCTTCTCATATTTTCGTCCAATCTTTCGGGCATGGAGCCGGGCTGTAGCTTTTTGGTTCAACGCATGAAAAATGGAGCGACGTTCGAACAACGGATGCCCTGAAAAACGGGCAATTTCCTCCAACTCATCGGTTACCACCGGATCGGCAATAAACGCGCGGGCGCCCGGTATTTGCAGGGCAATGTAATCGGCAATGAGCGGCCCCAGATTACTGGCATGTTGGCCATAAACACCCGCTTTCACGTGTTCGAGCATGCGATTGTTAACCAGGTAAACTCCCGACTTTAGCGGATAAGTCAAGCCTCCGCGACCAATAATGTATTTGATTTTATCCACATCAAATCCTTCTTCCAGCAATGCATCGATAATCAAACCTTTCCGGAACTCAAACTGATCGATGATGTTTTCGTACAGCGAAAGTTCTTCGATGGAGTGCCGCAGGGTTTTCTTCAACTTGCACTCATCGGCAAAATAAACGGCAAATTTGGTCGAAGTTGAACCGGGATTGATGGCCAGGATCCGAATATCGTTCATGAAAATATATTATTATGAATATCCGTAATATTACCCAATGATATATAAGTCACTAAATTGTCATAAGGTAGTCATTCAATTGTCAGGAAACAACAACAGAATGACAACAAATGACCACAACTGACTGATGCAAAATGCCAATAGGTATATAAAAACAGTCAATCATTTATTTTATTTACTTAACAACGCAGCAAGCGCGATTGAGTTCAGTTTGGTACTGATACTGTCGCCCCTCGACGACAAAACCACCGGAACCGCTGCCCCCATTACCACGGCGGCCTGGTCGGCACCGCAAAGCTTGGTATTCATCTTATAGAAAACATTTCCGGCATCGATGTTCGGGAAAAGCAAACAGTCGGCATCGCCAGCCACTTCCGAGGTGATGCCTTTTATTTCGGCCGATTCCTTATCAATCGCCACATCCAGCGCCATCGGACCAAACACAACCGCCGGTTCAAACTGCCTGTTTTCGGCAGCTTTCATCACCTCAACCGCATCGACACACGAAACCAGCGAAGGCAAAACCTGCTCGGTGGGGGTAATCAGCGCAATTTTGGGCCGCGAAATTCCCAGGTCTAAAGCCATCTGCTTCAGATAGTGGGTCATGGCTATTTTCTGAGGAACAGTCGGGTATGGAATAATAGCCACATCACTTACGACCAACAATTTGTGGTAATTCGGGTTGTCGATCACCGAAACATGGCTCAATACCCCGCCGGGCGGAAGCAGGCCGGTTTCCTTGTTCAGGATGGCGCGCATGTATTTATCGCTGCTGATCAGACCCTTCATCAGGATAGAACCAGGCGTTTTCCTGGCCAGCGCCACCGACTCGCGGGCAGCTTCTTCTTCGGTTTCGGTCGGAATAATTTGAAACGCCCCACTCTCAATCTGATGTGCAGCACATTGCCTCAGTATTTCGTCTCCATTACCGGTTACAATCGCCGTAATGAAACCCAGTTTCACAGCTTCGGCTATCGCTTCAAGGCTATGGGCATCAACGGCATTTACGGCAACCAGTGTGCGCTTTTCAATCGTGCGGGTGTATTCAAATAAATCGGCTAGTCTTTTCAGTTCCATAAGCAGGCAATTTCTGAAAACAAAATTACCATTTCAAAAAAGATAAAAGCACGACAAACATCAATTGCCCAAATGTTTTTAAACCACTGAAAAACAAAACGTCCGGTGTTAAACAACATCGGACGTTTCAATACCGCGACGTAAAACAGCGATTGCTTATAAATTAATGTCAATTTTTTATTCCGGACTTACAATCTGATACACGCCTTGAGCCAATTTGAATCATCGCTTTTCCGGGTTTATACAAAAATTTATTGAAAGCGTGTAGAATATCCGGAGCAGCGGAGGGTGGTTTCTTTTAAACTTTTGGTAATTTTAGGTGCCGAGTTCTATGAAAAGCCGAACCAAAGCTTTTCCCTTCGGAAGAGCGGGGATTTTGATGCGATAAAAGCTCCTTCAAAAAAACAATATTTGTATAAGAATTCTGCTCATGCAATTCTATTTGTGAATAACGAAAAGTATGACTCAATTTATAAAGATGAATGACTCAAGCATTAAATAAATATAATTACCAACCAGGCTACTTGTAATTTGACGACATTCAATTTTAAAATCAAAACCTTGATGAAGTTTCAGACTAAATTGATTATTTTTTTGACAGGGCTGGTAGTTTATGAACTTGTTTTGCTAAACCTTTTTAAAGGACTTTTTTCTCTGCTGGGCATTACGAACAGTTTGGGAGCCAAAACAATATTATCTGCCATTCCGGTTGTGGTGATCATCCTGATCACTGATCTTCATCCTTTCAAATTTGTTCACCTTTTAATTCTGGGTGCCGTAAGCGCTGTTATACTCAATGTCATTTATGCCCTAAATTTTGGTGACCCGACCAGTAATAATTTATGGCCTCTGTTTATTCTTTTTGTATTTGTAGCGACATCATTCACTTATTATGCGCTTGGTTTTTGCACATTTTTCATCAAGAAATGGTTTACACGAAATAAGAACTGAAATTCATCAAGACTTGACTTTAATTTTAAATTAGGTCATTATTCTGCCAAAATATTCCTATCATGCGGTGCCTTTCATTGATTCACTTTTACCACCACTGCCCCCCAAAGTCCTGAATCAATGCAGTATAAAATCTCCAATAACAAAAAAAATGATGGATTATTTGAGTTTAATTTCGTAAATTTAATTAGTAATTAAACTTCAGATGATGAGACGGGTTGGTTTTCATAAAGCACGACCTGTTCTAAAACAATACATTAGTAGGTTTTATCCGAATATAGTCTTTCGATATCTCCGGAATGGGATATCATTTTTTATAACCTATTTTTTTATTGTTTTTCTACTCTCAGATTGTGATTTGTTAGGTCAGCAATTAGGTTGTTCTTTCGACACTATCCAGCTTTTAAAAAATAATGAAGGGCACCATAGCAATTACTTTTTGGGCACCAAGATTTCAAAATGCAACATCCGGTCTAACACTTATCTTGTATCAATTCAGATTAATTACTCCGCAAAAAAATCGAAGGATGGAATTTTGAGTTCGGTTAGCTTAGGGCCATTATCCTCAAAAGAATGCAGGTGGCAACTTATTGGGAATATTACCAACGAAGAAATCGTTCAAACTTGCAAAATAGATCTATTTTGTCCGGAAATGGAAGATCAGGCTTGGCTCCGACCAGACCCGATACCAACATTTTCAAAAGGCCCCTTATACAGTGAATTTGACTTTGGGCCTCAGTCTCCTGTTCTTATTTGGGGAAAAGCATCAAGCGGTTTAATCCAGATGCAGGATGGACAAATCGTTCAGTTCTATTTAATTTTTAATGAAAAAGAAAGACCAGATATATACAGAAAATTGGAAGAACGAAATACAGACTTTACATTCAAAAGGCGTAAAGATTTTATACTATATGGCATCTGGAGTGGTAACGAAAACATGATTGTGTACAACTCCCAAAAGAATCTAATCAGCCTTTTCAGGAACAAAAATCTTATTGGAAATTTTCAGCCAGACGAGCATAAGTTGTTCTGCAGGAAACACCATAAAAACCCGTTTATTTTGGCAGAAAAAACATTGCATGAGGATGATCGGATTAACCTGATTATTATGTCAGTGTTTTGTCAGTGGTTCGTCTGTTTGATCTAAATCCAGAAAAATAATTATCGATTTCCAATTCAAAATTATTGGTTGATCGGAACCGAACTCTTCTGGACTTAACTCATCGTTTGATTGGAGAGAAACGTGTTTTATTTTTCAAAAAAGCGAGAGCTTAAATCAGTTGGCCGGATTATAAATCCTGGGTTAAAAGGTGCTGATTGCAAATCAGAACCAGTGGTTGCTTGCTTGGGGGCTTATCTGGAACAGCTAAGAATATTGTAACGATTCTCATGATTCAGCTTTTAAGAATAGTTTGCTTTTATTCATAATAGTTTGCATTAATTCAGCTTCAGTATCCGAAGACTCTTTTTTTAATAGCATTACTCCTGTTGAAGTAAAAATTGAAATCTGCTCATTCTGAGACTTTAACTTCATAAATTCAGGATAATTGTAATGATTCATTATTCTTGCTGCGACCCAAACTGGTAATAGTGAGAAAAAAACAGATTGACCATTCTTCTTATTCTTCTCATATGATTTCAATACTAATTGGGAAAGTTCATAGCATTGATTTTTTGAAGCTTTTGATAAAATATCTTCCTGGGCAAGGAGAAGCTCAATTGAAACAAATGAATACTCGACATTACCTCCTTTTCCCGAAAAATTACTGTAATTATTTTTATCACACTCAGAACACATTATGGAATACCTCTTAATTAACTCGGTTACGACATCTTCTCTTTTAATTAATTCCTTGTAAACGTTAAAGGTATTTTTAAAACTATCATAAAATTCCTGTGGCTCCATTGTGATAAAAAGGTCAAGATTGAGTGGATTCTCAATACATGATTCAATCACACCAATCGTAGACATGGGTTCAAGTATCGAATTAGGAATTTGAGTTGCTTCAACCATTTGCTGTGCTGATGTAAAAGCTTTCCATTCTTCAGACCGGGGCCTTATTGGATATTGATATGTGTCTTTAGCTGTTTTAATAAAACAATTGCATTCTGACTCAATAATCTCCGGTTCAATCTTTTTGCAGTTGAATAGGAGAAGACTTGTAAGGAGAACTATGAAGTAGTTTCTTGCATTCATTAGAGATATCTTTGAGTAAATCCACTTTGCAGTTAGTTGAATAAATATACATCATTGATTCCAAAAGCCGTCTGAAGGTTGCTTCGGGGAACGAATGCTTGGCAACATAAAAACTTAAGGGAGTAATTCTTGCTTTTGTGCTTAAAATTGGTTCTGATTATTCAGATGGCTTTGACAAAAAAAGATGCCATCCCTATTTCTAAAGATGGCATCCGGACGGGTATTAAAAATAACGACTTACGACTTATTTCGATTGGAAACGATTTCTTCAGTATCGAGGGCAATCATCAGTTCTTCGTCGGTTGGCACCACCATAATTTTCACCCGGGAGTCGGGCGTATTGATCAGGCCTTCGCTTCGGAATCCTTTATTTTTTTCGTAATCAAGCGAAATACCCAGGTAATCCAGTTCGCTGCAAACACCTTCACGGGTGGTGTCGGCATTTTCGCCAATTCCGCCGGTCAGGATCAGAATATCCAGTCCGCCCATTGCGGCAATGTAAGAGCCAATGTATTTTTTCACCCGGTAGTTGTAAATATCAAGCGCCAAAGTTGCCCGCTCGTGGCCGTTGGCTTTGGCTTGTTCAATCTCGCGCATATCCGACGAAACGCCCGATATACCCAACATTCCGGCATGCTTATTAAACAGCGTATTGGCCGACCGAATACCAATCTCTTCTTTCTCCATGATGTAGTGAACCACACCAACATCCAGGTCACCGCAACGGGTTCCCATCACCAACCCTTCAATGGGCGTAAATCCCATCGAGGTGTCGAACGATTTACCGTTTTTAATGGCCGTAACCGATGCTCCATTTCCGAGGTGACAAGAGATGATTTTCTGGGTATTGTAATCAACGCCAAGCAGCTCGCATGCACGTTTACTCACATAGCGATGACTTGTTCCGTGAAAACCGTAACGGCGAATGCCGTACTTTTTATACAAAGTGTACGGAATTCCATACATGTAGGCTTTAGGCTCCATCGTTTGATGAAAAGCAGTATCAAATACGCCAACCTGCGGAATACCGGGAATGAGTTCTTCCATCGCACGGATACCTTTGAGGTTTGGCGGGTTGTGAAGCGGTGCAATATCGATGCACTTGGTTACCTCGGTCAAAACTTCTTCGGTAAGCAATACGCTTGAATTGAAGCGCTCACCACCATGAACTACCCGATGACCAACAGCATCCAGTTCTTCAAGCCCTTTTAAACAGCCATGCTTTTCGCTGGTCAAAATTCCAAGGATATACTCAACACCAATTTTATGGTCCAGAATTTCACCCTCAAAAATGACCACCTGGCCATCTTGCCGAACATGTTTCAGGAAACTTCCCTTCATGCCCAGTTTTTCAACACCACCCTTAGCCACCACAGTGCGGCTGGTCATGTTAAAAAGCTGATATTTTATTGAACTGCTTCCGCAGTTTAAAACCAGAATCTTCATTCTTTTCTACTTTTTATTTTGATTTTCGGTTGGAAAAAATCAGCAACGCTGACTGTTTTGCTGAGCAATTTTCTTCCCGTTTTCATCGTACTTGTAAAAACCTTCGCCCGACTCCATTCCGAGGTGTTTGGCCCGAACCAGACGACGCAGATACGGATTCGGTTTATACCGGATGTCGCCAAATTCGTTGTAAATATTTTCCATCCAGCGGACAATCTTGTCCAGCCCCATTTTATCGGCTAGTTCGAACGGACCAAGACGCATCCCAAAACCGATCTTCATAGTTTGATCAATGTCTTCGATATTCGAAATGCCCTCCATCAGGATTTCGCAGGCTTCATTCAGCAAAACCACATAAATGCGAACACTGACCAAACCTGCTGATTCCTGCACCGGAACGATTTTTCGATTCATCAGGGTAACAAACTTGCAGACTTTCTGATAGGACTCATCGGTAGTGTACAAACCTCTCACCACTTCAACCACGCGCGCTTCCTGATGATTAACAAAGAAGTGAAGGCTTACGCAGCGTTCGCGATGCTTTAATTCTGAGGAAAGTTCGGTGATGACTATCGTTGTGGAATGTGTCGCAATAATGCAATCCGAATCAACCACGGCTTCAATTTTCTGGAAAATCTCTTTCCGTTCCTTGATTTTTCCTCCGCGATCGACAGCACGGATAGCTTCGATCACAAAATCGCATCCAACGAGATCTTTGTAATCCAACGATCCCTTTATTCTGGAAAGGATAGCACGCTTTTCACCCTGAGTAATCCCCCAGTGCTCAATGCGCTCATCCAATACTTTTTCGATGTTTTTATAGGCTTCACGAATTTTGTCTTCGCTTACCTCGATAAATACAACTTCCATCCCAAAGAAACTGGCAATTCGCGCGATATTCTGGCCTACCAGACCACATCCGATTACCCCGATTTTCGAGAAGAGAGTCGCACTTCTGTTCTTTTTACTTAAACCAAATTCTTCTATTGGTTCGTAAATCACTTCACTCGGCATGATTCTATCTGTTGTGTTTGTACTATTCGAAAAGTGCTGCAGCCTGATTGGCTGTAATGGCCACCATATTAACAATGTCGCTCACCGAACAACCGCGTGAAAGGTCGTTAATCGGTGCGGCCATTCCCTGCAAAACCGGACCAACGGCTTCGGCTTTGGCCAGTCGCTGAACAAGTTTGTAGCCAATGTTTGCTGATTCAAGTCCAGGGAAAACCAGGATATTGGCACGGCCGGCTACTTCGCTGTTTGGAGCTTTCAAACGGCCAACTTCGGGAATAAGTGCGGCGTCGAGCTGCAATTCGCCATCAATTTTTAACTCCGGATCGAGTTCCCGGGCAATGCGGGTTGCGTTGACCACTTTATCGACCAGCGGATGCTGAGCACTACCCATCGTCGAGAAACTGAGCATGGCCACTCTTGGGTCCATTCCAACAATGGCCCTGGCTGTTTTAGCGGTAGTCACCGCAATTTCTGCAAGCTGTTGTTCGTTCGGATCGGGCATCACCGCACAATCGGCAAAAACCAGGATACCATCGTGACCAAAATGCGGATCGTTTACGAACATCAGGAATGCGCCTGAAACCACGCTCACTCCGGGCATGGTCTTTACATACTGCAAAGCCGGACGAAGTACATCGCCGGTGGCGTTGATGGCTCCTGCCAATTCACCGTCTGCATCTCCGTTTTTGATCATCAGTACCGCAAAATACAGCGGATCATTGAGCAGATTTAACGCTTCATCTTTGGTCAATCCTTTGCTTTTTCGGATTTCAACCATTGTGTCGGCATAAACATCTCTGCGGGAATCCGTCTTTGGATCGACAATAGTAACTCCATCAATGTTTACACCCAATTCAACAGCTGACTGGCTGATTTCATCCGGATTTCCCAGCAAAATAAGCTGAGCCAGATTTTGACTAACAATAATTTCGGTTGCGCGCAAGGTACGAGGTTCGGCACCCTCGGGTAAAACTATTCGTTTTTGATATTTTTGTGCGTTTTGGTACACACGTTTTAGAATTTCCATCGTTGATTTAAAGTTTAAACTTTGAGGTAAAAAATTCGAGAGCAAAAGTACTTAAAATATACCGAGCGCAACCTTCTGTTTTTAAAAATTATTGGCCTAACTGACAAAACTCATATCCGAAAATGACACTTTTAATGCGTTACCCGAAATCAGGAAACAATCGATTGCGCAAGGTGACTGAGTTTTGATGGAAAACTCTATTTTTGAAATCGCAACAAAAACACAGCAGTGAAAACAACCGACCCATTTTACGCGCTGAAGCAATCGCTCGAAGGCGATGTGTTCACCGATCAGGTGCAGAAGGTGCTTTATGCCACCGATGCCTCGTCGTACCGCGAAATTCCTCAAGCTGTAACCCGCCCGAAAAACAAGGAAGACATTCGCAAAATCGTTGAATTTGCGCGAAAGAACAACACATCGGTGATTCCGCGCGCCGGAGGAACTTCGCTGGCCGGGCAGGTGGTTGGCTCCGGGATTGTGGTCGATATTTCGAAATACCTGAATGAAATTGGCGAATTGAATGTGATTGAACGCTGGGTAGAAGTTGAGCCGGGAGTTATTTTGGCCGAGCTGAACCAGTTTCTGGCGAAACACGGATTGCAGTTTGCTCCTGAAACCTCAACAGCAAACCGCTGCTGCATTGGTGGAATGCTTGGAAACAACTCGTGCGGATTGCATTCGCTCATTTACGGCAGCACCCGCGAACACATTCTGGAAGTGGAAGGAATTCTCTCGGATGGATCGGACGTTGTTTTCAAAGCGCTTTCCGTTGAAGAATTTCAGGAAAAATGCTCCGGAAATCCGGAACTGCTGGAAACAAAAATCTACCGGAATATTCAGGAAACGCTTGCAGACAAATCTAATCAGGAAGAAATTCGCGGCGAATTTCCCGACCCGAAAGTAACCCGGCGCAACAATGGTTACGCGCTGGATGTACTGCTCGAAACCGATCCGTTCACCGACAACGGCGTTCCGTTCAACTTCTGCAAATTGTTGACCGGATCGGAAGGAACGCTGGTTTTTGTCACCAAAATCAAGCTGAATTTGGTTCCGCTGCCACCCAAATTTCAGGGTTTGGTTTGTGCGCATTTTAAAACACTCGAAGATTCATTTTACGGAAATATTGTTGCCCTGCGCCACTTTCCGGATGCAATAGAATTAACCGACGACATCATTCTGAACTGTACGCTCGAAAACATTGAGCAGCGCAAAAACCGCTTTTTCATTCAGGGGGAACCGAAAGCCATTTTGACCATCGAATTCTCATCCGATTCGGAAGCCGAGCTTCAGGAAAAAGCCCGGAAGCTGGAAGAAGATTTGCGAAAAGAAGGTTACGGCTACCACTTTCCGTTTTTTACCGACAAAGAAAGCATCAAAAAAATATGGGAGTTGCGCAAAGCCGGACTGGGACTGCTTTCCAACATTCCGGGCGATAAACGCAATGTAACCGTAATTGAAGATACGGCCATTGCACCTGATTACTTGCCCGACTACATCCGCGAATTTGACGAGATAATTGCCAAATACGGACTAACCTGCGTTTATTACGGGCACATTGCCACCGGCGAATTGCACCTTCGGCCATTGCTGAACCTGAAAGATCCGGAAGATGTCAAAATCTATCATTCGCTGGCCGGAGATGTGGCAAGGCTGGTGAAGAAATTCAGGGGTTCGCTAAGCGGCGAGCATGGCGACGGACGGCTGCGCGGCGAATTTATTCCACTGATGCTCGGGCAGCACAATTACGAACTGATCCGAAAACTGAAATACACCTGGGACCCGCAAAACATACTGAATCCCGGTAAGATTGTGGACACACCGCCCATCACCAAAGACCTGCGGATTTTAATGGGGCAGCCTCCTTTTAAAGCCAACACACTATTTGATTACGCACCACACGGCGATTTACTGCGCTCGGTAGAAATGTGTAACGGGTCGGGAGACTGCCGCAAAAGCAACCTGATTGGCGGAACGATGTGTCCTTCGTACATGGCCACCCGCGACGAAGATAAATCGACACGGGGCCGGGCGAATATTCTGCGCGAATATTTGACTCGTCCGCAAAAGACCAATGTTTTCGACTCGGAAGAGGTGATGCAGGTGCTGGATTTATGCCTGTCGTGCAAAGCGTGCAAATCGGAATGCCCGTCGAACATCGACATGGCCAAGTTTAAGACCGAATTTTTGCAGCAGTATTACGATCGGCACGGCTTCCCGATGCGCTCGATGCTGATTGCTTATTTACCACGTATCAACCGGCTGGGGATGGCTTTCAGGCCGATCGCCAACCTGATTACCAACACTCAAATCTTTAAAAAATCGATTGGTTTTGCTCCGGAAAGAAGGATTCCCGAACTCTCGAAACTCTCTCTGAAAAATTGGTACAAAAAGCCCATTTCGCTTGAAAACCGAAAAGGAAAGGTTTACCTGTTTGCCGACGAGTTTACTAACTTCAACGAAAGTCACATTGGCATAAAAGCCATTTTATTGCTGAATAAACTGGGCTACGAAGTGGTGATTCCGAAACATCTGGAAAGCGGACGAACTTTCTTATCGAAAGGACTGCTCCGCAAAGCCAAACAAATTGCCAATTTCAATGTTAGCCAGCTTTCAGAAATCATTTCAGAAGAAACTCCGCTGATCGGTATCGAACCTTCTGCTATTCTGGCTTTCAGGGACGAATATCCGGAATTAGTGGATTCTGCACTTCAGGAAAAAGCCCGAAAACTGGCGAAAAATGCACTGATGCTGGAAGAATTTTTGGTTCAGGAAATGGGAAAAGGAAACATCGGTAGAGAACAATTTACCGATGAACAGAAAGCAATTAAGCTGCACGGACATTGTCAGCAAAAAGCCATCGCCTCTACCCTTCCGACAAAAAAAATGCTGGAACTGCCCGCCAACTATACCGTTCAGGAAATCAAAAGCGGATGCTGCGGCATGGCTGGCTCGTTTGGGTACGAAAAAGAACATTACCAGTTGAGCATGCAGATTGGTGAACTGGATTTGTTTCCGGCGGTGAGAAAAACCACTTCCGAAGAAATTATTACTGCGACCGGAACATCGTGCCGACACCACATTGAGGACGGTACCGGCCGAAAAGTGCTGCATCCGGTGGAGGTGTTGTGGAATGCGTTACTGAAATAAACTCAGTAGAAAAACAAATATGCAAGTAAAATGGCAGCTGTGGCCCCAACAAAATCGGCGATTAATCCACAGGTTAGCGCATAACGTGTATTCTTAATTCCAACAGAACCAAAATACACCGCTAAAACATAAAAGGTAGTATCCGACGACCCTTGGATAGTGCAGGCGACCCTTCCGACGAACGAATCGGCACCATACATCCGCATGGCATCGACCATCATTCCTCGAGAACCACTTCCACTCAGGGATTTCATCAAAGCAGTAGGAAGAGCCGGTATAAAATCGGTATTAACTCCCATTTGCTGAAAAGCCCAGGCTATGCCGGAAATAAGCCATTCCATCGCACCTGAAGCCCGGAAAACTCCGATGGCCACCAGAATAGCAATCAGGTATGGAATGATCATCACGGCAGTTTGAAAACCTTCTTTGGCCCCTTCAATAAAGGCTTCGTAAACATTCACTTTTTTACGAAGAGCCAGCAGCATAAACACAATGATCACCGAAAAAATAATGACATTACTTGCAACGCTTGATACAACCTGAATCTGATCTTTTTCGAGACTTGAAAAATACCAGATCAATCCTGCAATAACCGCAGTAAGCCCGCCCAAATAACCAAGGACTATTCTATTAAACAAATTGATTTTCTGAAACCAGGCCACCGAAATCAATCCGGCCATGGTCGAGAAAAATGTGGCCAATAAAATGGGAATAAAAATATCGGAAGGATTCACTGCACCCAATTGCGCCCTGTAAACCATGATGCTGATTGGAATTATGGTCAGACCAGAGGCATTTAGCACCAGAAACATGATCTGAGCATCGGAAGCAGTATCCTTTACCGGATTACTTTCCTGCATTTCCTTCATGGCTTTTAAGCCCATTGGAGTTGCCGCATTATCCAAATTCATCATGTTGGCAGCAACATTCATGATCATTGACCCATAAGCGGGGTGTTCTTTCCCCAATGACGGAAATAACTTGCTAAAAAACGGACCGAGCATGCGCGAAAAAATTCTGACAATTCCACCTTTTTCACCAATTTTCATGATTCCCATCCAAAGTGTAAGTACACCGGTGAGACCAAGCGAAATTTCAAATCCGGTTTTTGCCGTATCAAAAGTTGAAGTCATCATGGCCGGAAAAACAGCCGTATCTCCCATAAAAATGAGCTTGGCAATTCCAATCAGAAAGGCAACAACAAAAAAGAAAATCCAGATGTAGTTTAGTACCATTGATGTTCTGTCGGTATTTCGGACTAAATATAAATAAAAAAGCGGCTTCTCCATTTTCGAATAGAGAAGCCGCCATTTTTATCTGAATTTTTCAGTTTACCTGAAGTTTAGTTTACTACTTGAATCGGATTACTCAACAATTCAGCTTCTCCTGAAATGTAAGCTTTAAAGTTGTCCATGTTTTTCCACTTTTCGTTTTCGAGGCCCCAAACGGCAAAGAAATAGTGCCGGGCCGGAGTATCAGCTGCAATTTTTTGTGCTGCGTAATACATCTGCGAAATCACAATGCTGAATTTTTTCTCGTCAACGGTTTTGTATCCAAGCTCATAAAAGTTGATGTTCGACGTGCGGGCAACCTTGGTTGTTTCATCCTTTTTCAGCAAAACAGCCATTCCCAGCTCGTCGTTGTTCAGCGACTGTTTATCGAGCGTAGCAATCGAGCGATAGTCGGCATTGGCATCAAAATCAACCGGCTCGTTTTTCAGCTGGCTGGTCACAATTCCGGTCACCATCTGTTTTTCTCCTGAAAATCCTGAAACAGTCACATCCGACTGGAACCAGTATTTCCCGGGATAAATCGAAATCCGTTCCACCGCCGATAAATTCTGATCAGCCACGTGCCAGCCCGAATATTTCAGGTCGAAAACCGAGCGAACCGGGCCTTCCACCACTTTCTGATATTCGTACACATCGGTTGAACCGAGTCGGTACAGCGAATCGTTTTCGAACAATGCCAAGCCTCCCGATCCGGTAGAACTTCCGCAGTGAAGCACGTCCATTCCCCAATCCGACAATTTGTGGTAATCCGGAATTTCAGGAGTATGTATTTTGTCGATGATCAAACCCGGTTTCAGTTTGCCGAAGAGGTCTTTCACGTTGCGGCAATCGAAATAATTGCGGAAGCCCATTTTATCGTTTTCCCAGCTCACACTTTCGCCTTGAGCAATAATCTTGAAACTATCGGCACACGACGGCGCGAAATACTGGTCAACTTCCTGATACGAGTGGTCGGGCTGAACAATTCCGAGGCGAACATTCGTCCGTTTTTCGAATTGAGGATACTGATCAACCGGAACATTTTCAACTTCGAGTTTCAAGGTTTCCGAAGCTTTAAAATTCACGCAAAATGCCAGCTCGTCCCATTTTCCGTCCTTGTCCAAATCATCAGCCTGCGACGGAACAGCCTGCCCGTTCAGTTTCAAAACCGGGGCAGTTCCTTCCGGAGCTACACCAAATTTGGCCTCCACATCGGCACGTTTCAGAATGATGGTTTCGTCGGCGCGGTCAACAGCCAGCGGATTGGTTAAAACCAGCGTATTCTTCGGGGTGCAAGCACTAAATCCGATCAGCGCCAATGCACCAATATAAATCAGCCTTTTCATTCCGGAAGGTCGTTTTCGCCTTTCACATAGCCAAAGTTGGCCAAAATACCACCGTCAACATAAAGCACGTGGCCGTTCACAAAATCGCTGGCTTTCGATGCCAGGAAAAGAGCAGCATTTCCAACATCTTCGGGTTCTCCCCAACGGCCGGCAGGTGTACGGGTCATAATCAGATCGTTGAACGGGTGATTTCCTTCGCGGATGGCTGCCGTTTGTGAAGTGGCAATGTATCCCGGACCGATGCCGTTGATTTGCAGATTGTATTTGGCCCACTCGCAGCACATATTGGAAGTCAACAGTTTCAAACCACCTTTGGCCGAAGCATACGCCGATACCGAATTGCGGCCGTAAACGCTCATCATCGAACACATGTTGATGATTTTACCGGCGCGTTTGGCGATCATGCCCGGAGCAACGCGTTTGGAAACGATCAGCGGAGCCACCAAATCGACATCGATTACTTGTTTGTAGTCGGCAATGGCCATATCCAGAATTGGGATGCGTTTGATGATTCCGGCGTTGTTCACCAAAATATCCACTCCTCCTAAATCTTTTTCGATTTGTGAAATTCCACGATCCACATCGGCCTCGTTGGTCACGTCGAAAACCAGGGTATAAACATCGATACCGGCAGCAGCATACTCAGCCTTGCACGCGTCAAGACGCTCCTGCATCAAATCGTTTACACAAATTTTAGCACCGGCGCTTCCCAGTACTTTCCCAATGGCCATTCCAATGCCGTGGGTTCCGCCGGTTATCAGCGCCACTTTTCCGGATAAATCAAATAAATCGTGCATAGTTTTTTATTTAAGTGTTTTAATCAAATTTCTATTCATAAATCGCGTGATCAGCCGGGTAATTCAGTCCGCTCCAAATCTTTTTGGCGGTCCAGTCCATCGGAGCATCGGCCCAGAAAGGATCGGTCTCCGGAAGCCCCAGAGGGAGAAGCCCAACCGTACACAGATACAAACTTCCGGTTGAAATATAGCTTTCGCCTATGTCGGGCTGATGTCCGGCAAAACCAATCGTCAGCCATCCGTTGGCATCAAAAACGCCACGCATTTCATACATTCTCCGGATTACCGTGGTTAAACCTGAACGCACCTGAGCGGGCTTAATTTCGTCGGGAAGCCTTTTCTGAAGTGACATTTGTGCCAACAACTGAAAAGCCCCAAACCGATACGCCAGCGAGCGTCCGATAGCAGGAAAAGTTCCTTCCGGAGATATGAGTTTTTCCTGAATCATGGCATAACGTTTAGCCCGAACCAACACGGTTTGATAGGTTTTTCCGTAACGATTACCTTGCTTTTCCAACAAACCGAGGATATCGACCAACATAGGCTGGATGACAAAGCTGTTGTAATAATCCCAGTGAAAATCGGGGCCATCGCCGTACATTCCGTCGCCTTTATACCATTCCATGTGCTTCCGGATGGCATAGTCCATGCGCATTTCGTCGTGTGGTTCGCCGGCAAAAAGTAAAAAAGCCTCAACCATAGCACTGAACAGCAACCAGTTGTTGTAGCCCGGCGTAATTACCCGGCTGCTTCGTAAAGCATCAACCAATTGCTTTTTGGTCGTACTATCCAACTGGTGCCACAACACATTGGGAGCCCGTAAAATGGCATGAGCAAGAAAAGCCGAATCAACCACCGGTTGCCCGCCTTTGTTGAAATTCATAAAATCGGGCGACTGCGGATCAACCGCCATTTTGATGCTCTTTTGGGCCAGCTCAATATATTTTTCCCGAAGTTTTCCTTCCGGAGTTTCATCAGGACCCAGTTCAAGCCAGGGAGCCATTCCGGCCATTAGGCGGCCAAAAGCTTCGAGGTAAGTTACCGTGCGCCGATCGGCTTCACGGCCCGGTTTGCATTCAACCGGCATATTTTTCCGGAGTTCGCCTTTGCTCAACGATTCCAAAACAGGCGAAGCAATAGTCGTTAAAACATTCACCCAATATTGCCGGTCGGGCAAAACCTTCGACTCGGCAAGGGTTGCAGCCGAAAGCTTATTGGCCAAAGGCGCCAGGCCGAGTAACGACAAATATTTAAAAGCGTTTCTCCGGTCCATTCTTTGTTTGCTTATCGTAACTGATTAGGTTGAACAACGTCCATGTCGCTGTAGTCGAGGTTCTCGCCAGCCATTCCCCAAATGAAAATGTAATTGCTGGTTCCGGCTGCCGAGTGAATCGACCAGTTGGGCGAAATCACGGCCTGCTCGTTCACCATCCAAATGTGGCGGGTTTCCTGTGGCTGCCCCATGAAATGACAAACCGCTTGTCCATCCGGTACATTGAAATAGAAGTAAACTTCCATGCGGCGGCTGTGGGTGTGTGCAGGCATCGTATTCCAAACGCTTCCGGGGCGCAATTCGGTCATCCCCATCTGCAACTGGCAGGTTTCAATCACCTTGCTGATCAGCAACTGGTTAATCTGGCGTTCGTTGGATGTTTGCTGCGATCCCATCTGCAAAACATTGGCATCTTTCAGCGTAATGTGGCGGGTTGGCAATTCTTTGTGCGCCGGAGTTGAATTCAGGTAAAAACGGGCAGGTTGCGCCGGATCAACCGATTTAAAAACCACCTTTTTGGTTCCTTTTCCAACATAGAGAGCTTCTTTAAAGTCAACCGTGTAGGTAGTTTCATCAACCACCACTTCGCCTTTGCCTCCCACATTGATGATGCCCAGTTCGCGACGGTCGCAAAAATTGACGGCTTTGAGCGCATCGGGAGCGGTCAGTTCCAACGGGCCATTTACGGGAACAGCACCGCCGGCAATGTATCGGTCGTAATGTGAATAAACCAGACGAATGGTGTCGTCTTCCATTACTTTCTCGATCAGGAAATGTTCGCGCAGTTGCGCAGTATCGTACTTTTTAACGTCGCTGGGGTGAGCGGCAAAACGTTCTTCAAAAATAATTGACATGATGTTTTACTTTTTATGGTATTTGTATTTTAAGGCTTCGAGGTAATAATAATCGGCATAATTCAACGGAGTATCAATTTCCGAATTTTTAGGCATGTTTCCAACGCAATGCTGAATGAGAAAACCAGCGTTCTGGCCAACAGCAGCAAGGTATTTAGGTGAACTCAAACTTTCCACCATTTGATCGGCTTTATCGCGATACGAATTGTCTTTGGTTAACTCGCTCATCATGTAAAGCGCAGAAGCAGTGATGGCTGCAGCTGAAGCATCGCGGTAGGTATTGGGTATTTTCGGATCATTGTAATCCCAGTAAGGTACCAAATCATCCGGAAGGTTTTTCAGGATAAAGGCGGCTATTTTTTTAGCAGCATCCAAATATTTGGCATCGCCGGTTTCGCGGTAGCAAAGGACGTATCCATACAATCCCCAGGCTTGTCCCCTCGCCCACGACGAATCGTCTTTCAATCCCTGGTGAGTTTGTTTTTCGGTTACCTTCCCGGTTTTCGGATCATAACCAATCACATGAAATGAGCTCATGTCGTCGCGAAAGTGATTTTTCAGCGTGGTATCAGCATGTTTAATGGCAATGTTGCGATACTTTGGATCACCTGTTTCTTTCGATGCCCAAAACAGCATTTCGAGGTTCATCATATTGTCGATAATCACCGGGAATTGCCACTTACCGTGATCCCACGAACGAATACAGCCAACAGTTGGATTAAACCGGGTAATCAACGACTCCGAAGCATCAATAACTGCTTTTTTATACTCCGGATTCTTGGTCAGCCGATAGGCATTTCCGTAGCTGCAGAAAACCATAAAACCCAGATCGTGCGTATTTTTCCTGAACTGAACGCCATTCAGTTTAACGGTATTGTCGATGGCAACTTGTTTCCAATACTTGTCACCGGTCAATTCAAACATCGACCAATAACTGCCAGCCGGGAATCCGCAACACCAGTCTTTTTTGGTAACCATCAGGTATTTTCCGTTCTCGTACGAACGTGGGACCATACTGTCGTTTGGAGTTTGCTGAATGAGGTATTTCAATTGTTTATCCAATTGGGAAAACAATTTATTCTTCGGCTTTCCCCAACTGCTCTCTGAAAAAACACCCAGCAAAATCGTAGCTAAGAAGAAATAACGGATTACTTTTTTCATAATCTGAATTATAAATTGGTTTAGGATTAAATATTCTTAAAAAATGTAGAGCAAAGATACAGGAATTTTGCAAATGCGCAATCGATTGCATTTTTATTTTAAAACACATTTACAAAAAAGAAATAATTAGCATATTTGTAGGAGATACATAATGAAAATGAGCAAACTTTCCGAACCTACTATTCACGACATTGCCAGAGAACTAAACATCTCAGCATCAACAGTTTCAAGAGCCTTAAACGACAATCCGAGAATTAGTCAGAAAACCAAGGAAAAAATCAAATCAGTAGCTGACTCTCTCGGATACCGGCCCAACACGATGGCCTCGAATCTTCGGAACAAAAAATCGAACACCATCGGCATTGTTGTTCCCCTCATCAACCGGCATTTTTTCTCGTCGGTAATCAGTGGCGTCGAAGATGTGGCCTACAAATCGGGGTATAATGTGGTTATTTCGCAATCGAACGATAACGCTGATAAAGAAATCAATATCGTTCATTCGATGTTTCTGAATCGGGTTGACGGTCTGATTATCTCCATCGCGATGCAAACCAGCAATTACGACCACCTGAAACTGTTTCGAAAAAAAAATATACCACTCGTCTTTTTTGACAGGGCCGTTCCTGAAATAGAAACGGATAAAATCATGGTTGACGATCGCGCCGGAGGATTTAAAGTGACTCAGCACCTGATTGATCAGGGATACCAACGTATTGCCCATGTTGGAGGTCCGCAAAATCTGTTGATTTATCAGCTCCGCCTGAAAGGATATGTCGATGCTTTAGAGAAGAATGGTGTTGCGTATGACCCATCGCTCGTTTTAACCAGCACACTAACCAGTGATGAAGGAATTGTCGCCGTGAAAAAGCTCATGAGTTTGCCCCAGCCTCCCGATGCCATTTTTTGCGCCAATGATACTGTTGCACTCAGTGCAATGATGTATCTGCGCGACAGCGGAATAAAAATTCCGCAGGAAATGGGAATCGTTGGGTTCAGTAACGAGCCATCTTCAAAAGTGGTTTCTCCGCCAATAACCACCATTGTTCAACCAGGTTTCGAAATGGGACAAAAAGCTGCAGAATTGATTATCAGGCAAATTGAGAACAAAGAGAAAAAAACCTTCTATAATATTATTTTGCCAACCGAACTCGAAATTCGCGACTCGTCGAACCGGAAAAAGTTTAGCTAAAAATCATTCGAGAATCTATCTGAATATTATAAACAAGAAGACCAGCTTATAAGGCTGGTCTTCTTGTTTATCGTCAGAAAATTTAATTATCGAATTCGATCGATGGAGCGTATCAGCGCTTCATCTTTGCCGATGGCCCGAATGGCCAAATAATCAAGAATAATGGCCACCAAAGGGAAAACCATACTTATTTTAAAGCTGATTTGAGCGCCGCTGAATGAATAATAAGTGAAAAAGAAAAACATTCCGAACAAGCCCAGCATCAGCAAGATGGTAAAAACAATTACCCTCATCTGCCTGATTCGGTTCTTGTAACTGAGAATCGCAAAACCGTGAATGGCCAAAACAAGTCCAATCAGGATTGAAATGGCGATACCATTTTCGGTTACTGCACCATTCAATGAAATGCCTTTAAAATCAAACAAATAAATAGCTCCATCTTTGGCAATTTCGGCAAAAGGTAAGGCAAATAGGAAAGCAATTAAAATGGCAGAGACCAAAAGGTATAAAGTTTGAATTCGTTGTATCATAACATTTAATTTTTGTGCAAAAATAGTTTTTTTTCGAGGGAAAGCTCCAAAAGCATCCTTGCAGGAAAAGTTTTTTATTGCAGTCATTTTTAGGAAAGATTTATGCTGCAGACCGAATCCAGTCTGTTTTATTTTATACATTTGGTTCACTAACTAAACCATTAAACTTTTGGATGTTCTCATTGCACTGCGCCCTTAAAAAAACTGTTATTCTTTTCTTCCTGCTCATTGGCATTCAATCGGTTTTGATGGCACAGGATGTTTACTTTTCTCAGTTTTTCCTGAACCCGGTTTACATGAATCCAGCCTATACCGGAACCATGAAAGTACCTCGTGCCGGAGTTCAGTACCGCAACCAATGGCCTGCCATGAACAATGCTTACACCACTTATTTTGCATCCTTCGACACCTACCTGCCTAAAATCACCAGCGGACTTGGCATTTTGTTGTACAACGACGTGCAGGGTGATGGAATCTATACCGAAACCAGCTTTAAAGTGGCCTATTCGAAGGAAATTAAACTCAGCCGCGAATGGATGATGTATGGAAGTATATCTGCCGGCGCTCAACTTAATGCACTAAACTTTAGTCGTCTTATATTTTTTGATGGACTTGATCCAATTTATGGAAATCACCAGCCTTCCGCAGAAACCGAACCGGATAACAACAACCGGATATTTCCGGATTTTGGAGCCGGAATATTGATTTTCAATGACCAGTATTTTTTTGGACTTTCATCCGATCACCTGCACGAACCGGATCAATCGATTTATTCAGATTACTCGCAAATACTTCCCCGAAAATATACCTTTCACATGGAGGTAAATTTACCCTGGTTCCGGCCTGGCCACTTGAGGAAATATTGCACATTCAATCCCAACATCATCATTCAGTCTCAGGGAGAAGAGCGAAACGTGACATTGGGAATGTATGCCAACCGGAAAGGATTTTCGCTTGGATTGTGGGGTCGCCAAACGACTTTAAAAAGCACCGATGTCATTGTAATGGCCGGGTTTATTGGTAAACAGTTAAAAACCGCCATCACCTACGACACCAACATTCAGGGAGTTGGCTTACAATCTCATGGCTCTTTCGAAATTTCGATTTCGTTTTTACTCAAAGATCCCGGTCAAAAAAGCATATTTCCCTTCTATGAAATACCGGGCGAATGGGATATCCGGTAATTCCGGCGAAATAATCCATTCACATTGTAATCAAATAGTTCAAAAACCGACTTATTCCCGACAATTATTCTTTAAACCTCACCAAATGAAATTCCATTTTTTATCTGTTCTGGCGATTATGCTGATGAGTACTTTTGAAATAAATGCACAACAGGCCCTGTTTGGCCCTGCCGGACTGGTTTCTCCGGAAGTAAGAGAAGACCGGACAGTTACCTTCCGGTTACACGCGCCCGATGCCAAAGAAGTTAAAATAACGGGAGACTGGATGCCCGCGCAAGGCTGGACTCCGGGAGCAGAAGCAATGACTAAAGAAGAAAAAGGTGTTTGGACCTACACCACCAAACCACTCGAATCTGATTTGTACAGTTATTCGTTTCTGGCCGATGGACTGAAAATCACCGATCCAAATAATGTTTACCTGATCCGCGACGTGGCAACGGTGTTTAATGTGTTTATCGTTGGCGGCGGAAAGGGCGACCTTTACCAGGTAAATAAAGTTCCGCATGGTTCGGTTACCCGTCGCTGGTACGATTCGCCCGGAAATGAAAAGGTACGCCGCATCACCATTTACACGCCAGCAGGCTACGAAACCAGTCAGGAGAAATACCCGGTTCTGTATCTGCTGCACGGAATGGGAGGCGACGAAGAAGCATGGATTGCCCTGGGACGGACCTCGCAAATCCTCGACAACCTGATTGCACAAGGAAAAGCCAAACCGATGATGGTGGTAATGACCAACGGAAACGTTTTTCAGGAAGCAGCCCCGGGCGAGTCGAGTCTGGGCCTGTATAAACCTACCTTCCAGCTGCCCAACACAATGGATGGCAAGTTTGAAGAAACATTTGGCGATGTAATCCGATTTGTGGAAAGCAATTACCGGGTGATTGCCGATAAAAAAGGCCGTGCCATTGCCGGTTTGTCAATGGGTGGATACCATTCGCTGCATATTTCGCGCTATTACCCAAATACATTCGATTACGTGGGGTTGTTTTCAGCAGCCATTATGCCCGATCAGAAAGCCACTTCGAAGGTGTATGCCAATTTTGACGAAACCCTGAAAAAACAAATGGCAAACGGGTACCAGCTTTACTGGATTGGAATCGGCAAAACCGATTTTCTGTTTAAAGCCAACCAGGAATACCGGGCAAAACTCGATCAGATGGGTATGAAATACACGTATGTTGAAACCGAAGGCGGTCATACCTGGACCAACTGGCGGGTCTATTTGTCACAGTTTGTGCCTTTAATTTTTAAGCAGTAAACAAACATTTCTGCTTTTAACTTTCATCATTTTCTGACGATTGATAAGAAACTGAAATAAATCACCTTGATAAAACATGGTGTTTATATCAAATTTCAGTCATCGACTACAGGAAATGAATTAGCTATTTCTCCGAATTGGATAAATGCACCGTACCACATAGAATAAGCTTCCTTCAATTGACATGTTCATAAAAATTTTCACTGATTTTTGATTTTTGTATAATCAAATTTGTTAAATTGTATAGGTTTTAAATGAATTAAAACAAAGTGGATTAACAGCTTACCTTCGGCTCAATTTCTCCATTTTCAGGCAAAACCTGCACAACACAGCCTTGTGTATTTATGGTCAACTAATTTTTTAACCCAAAATTTGTATTTATGGCTAATCAAATCAGTGCACAATTACCCGACGAAGACCTCAATGCAGTTCTTCAGGCAATCACTACCATTCGCCAGAAACTGCCGTTTTTGGTGAAACTCTCTGCCGACGATAAGAGGAAGACCGCCATGCTCGACGACGGCCGTATCCCGTTTGCCAGCAAGGCGCTCGATTACGCCTCGCGCGAACCTTCCATTAGCCCCAATCCTTTGTTGCTTGAGGAAGCACAGAAAGACAGCAATTTATTTGGCAAACTTCAATCGATTGACCGCGAGCTGGCCCGCCTCAGCGAAATGGTGAGCGACACCCGAATGCTTGCCGGAGCCGAATTGTACGAGTTTGCAAGGATTGTTTATAAAATGTCGAAGATTTCGGCATCGCTCGATGTGCCCGGCACCAAGAGCATTGTTGACGACCTGGGCAAGTTGTATGCCTCCAACGGAAGCGACAGCGCCACGCCAAAAGCAACCAGCTAACCAGGTTAATACCCCGACAGGCCGGGCTGTGTAAGGCCTGCCGGGGTTAGCATGATCAACATCAGGGTTACGACCCCCGATATTAGGGTTGCGATGAACGAAAACGGAGTTAAAATGAAACCAATCAAGGTCGGAATGAAACCAATCAGGGTTCGCCACCCCGATGTTGAGGTAGAAATGAACGTGATCGGGGTTGCCGACCTCAGTGCCGGGGTAAAAATGTACGAAATCAGGGTCAAAATAAAACCGATCAGGGTCGCGAACCCCGATGCTGAGGTAAAAATGAACGAAATCGACCTCATGAACCCCAACACCGAAGTAAAAATGAACGCGATCTTTCTTTTTCACCCCGATACCGTAGTAGAAATGCCCGACATCGTACGTTTCGTCCCTAATGCTGAAGTAAAAATTGTTGATAACGAGGGTGGGATAAAAGTGCCCAGACCAAATTTGAGTGATGGGTTTGTTGGGAGAATTGACTGTTTTTAGAAATGAAATTGTGGTGAAACAATAAATGCACAGAGCCTGCTGCTCTGGAACGAACCATTAATGAAATACATACCAAATGTCGAAAAATAAAAAACATAAAAAGGCAGCATCCCAATCCTCTGTTGGAGCCTACAAGCATTTTTTAATTGATATGTATGACGCCTTGCGCCAAATTCATATAACAAGCGGTTTTTCAGAGCTGTCAAACGAATTCAAACGAACGGCATACGACTATAAAATCGGAATATGGAATCCAACGGCAGGCAACGAATCGATCAGTACTGGCGAGTTAAAAATGTTTGCAGAAAGAACAAAGAATAATTATCGTGAAAAGAATCTTAAAATAGGTGATTGTATTCTGTCGATTTATCAGCTGCAATTGATTCATGCCTTTAGCGAAGCAAGATTAAGGGAGGTCAGAAGGCAAACAAAAGATAAAATGCATCCCAGGGTAGTTGAACATACTGAGATGAAGGATCAATTCCTGAAATCGTTTTACGTCCAATTTTTGCTTAACTATGTAAGACTGGTAACCCGTTTAAGTAGTCCTGATCAGAAATATTACGGAGTTTATGTTCGTCCGGCTCCCCTCTATAAAGAAAAACCTAAAGTGGAACTCATTTGTGATATCTATGGTTTTCCGGCACAAAAATATATGATCGCTATAAAAGGAAACAAGCGACCTGCATATAGACTTGCTAAGCCCCTGGACTCAGTGATGACACCAATTTTATGGATATCAGTGGAAGTTTCACTCTTGGGGAACATTTACAAGGGAAATCGAAAGACATTGGATGTTTTTATCCAGGCTCATGCTTTGGCCAGACTAAGAGAACGACTTGACCTATTAGATCAGGAAGCCATTAACTATGCGCTTTGGGAAAATACACATACCATTTCAAAATTTGTGAACTATCATGGATACTTGCTTTTGCCATTTAACGTATTCGGTGTGAAGACCGGGTATCTAGTTGCCAATATAATCGACGACAAACTACTTTTTCGAACCTTCCTGTTCATAACGCACAATACCTCCCCTGAAGGTGTGAGGTTAAAAAAGCTGACCGGCTTGGGCAAAGAGGATATTACCT
>CAYRBM010000022.1:0-44152 GCA_964422425.1 uncultured Odoribacter sp. | reverse complement strand
AGAGGCTGGAATGTGGATAAAACAACAATAAACTAACATTTACATGGACAATAAAAAAAGATATGCTGTAGGAATTGACCTCGGCGGTACATTTATCAAGTTTGCTTTGGTTTCCGACTCCGGAGAAGTAATTTTTACGAGTAAACTGGCGATTGGATCGTCTTCGACCCGCGACGATATTCTGGAAACAATCAGCAAAGCAATCGATATGTCGATGGAAGTGGCTTCGCATAAAAGTCTGCCGGTCTCCGGAATTGGTATTGGTTCGCCCGGAGTTTGCTGCGACGGAGTTGTGGTTGGTGGAGCCGATAACCTGAATGGCTGGGTGGATGTTCATTTGTCTGAAATGTTTTCATCCAAATTTAATTTGCCGGTTTTGATTGACAACGATGCCAATGTGATGGGCCTGGGCGAAGCTGTTTTTGGTGCTGCCCAAAATTGTACCGATGTGATTTTTCTGACTGTGGGGACTGGAATTGGTGGTGCTATTGTAGCCGACGGAAAACTTTATGGCGGTTATAAAAATCGCGGTACCGAAATGGGTCATGTAACCATCGATCACAAAGGAATTGCTTGCAATTGCGGCGGACGCGGCTGTTTGGAAGCCTACGCTTCCACCGGAGCATTGCTGCGCCAATATGCCGAAGCAACCGGGAAAAACGAAAGCGAACTCGACGGATTTTACCTTGTTCAGCAATTTAAAGAAGGGGATGAAGCCGCCGTAAAATGTATGGAAGAGCATACCGATTATTTGGGACATGGCATTGCCGGATTCATCAACACCTTTGCGCCACAGAAAGTGGTGATTGGCGGCGGTATTTCTGAAGCCGGACAGTTCTACATCGAAATGATCAAAAAATCGGCCATGGGCTACGCAATGCCCGATTGTGCTGCCAATACCGACGTTGTTGCTGCTACATTGGGCAATATGGCAGGCTGTTTAGGTGCTGCATCACTTATTTTCAGGAACTGCTAAAATTTTTAAACGACTGCTAAATCGATTTTGCTATGCAAAGAAACTATGGAATTGTTCTGCTGATCATGTTTATTTTTTTCGTGATCTCTTTTCTGACCAACATTATCGGGCCACTGGTTCCTGAAGTAATCAAGGGATTCAGCGTGAGCAAAGGAATGGCGGGTTTGCTCAACTTTTCGTTTTTTATAGCCTACGGGGTCATGTCAATTCCGGCAGGGATGTTAACGGAAAAGTTCAAAGAGAAAAAGGTACTGACCCTGGCTTTTATTCTGGCCACTGCCGGCGCATTTTTATTTTCGTTTTTCCCTGCTTTTCCGGTTTACCTGGTTTCGTTATTCATGATCGGAATGGGGATGTCCATTCTTCAGGTGGCCATCAATCCGTTGTTACGTGTTTCAGGCGGTGAAGAACATTTTGCATTTACTTCGGTGCTGGCGCAGCTGTTTTTCGGAGGCGCTTCGTTTTTGAGCCCGTTGATGTATTCTTACCTGATCACCAATCTCAATGCGGGAAATACTTCCAATCTGCTGCTTTCAACTATGAATAGTCTGGTTCCTGAAAATCTGAAATGGGTTTCGATTTACTGGATATTTGGTTTGATTGCTGTGGCAATGGTTTTGGTGGTTTTAATGGTCAGGTTGCCGAAAGTAGAATTGAATGAAGACGAAAAAGTGGGTCAGTTAAGCACCATACGCGATCTGTTTAAGAACAAGTACGTGGTTTTGTTTTTCTTCGGAATTATGGCTTATGTGGGCACCGAGCAGGGTGTGGCCAGCTGGATTTCACAGTTTCTGGCCGATTATCACGGGATGAATCCGGAAGTGGAAGGGGCACGTGCCATTTCGCAGTTTTGGCTGCTGCTCACTTTGGGGTGCATTTTGGGCCTCGGTCTGCTGAAACTGATGGACAGCAAACTGGTGTTGCGCATTTTTACTCTCGGTGCAATGATTTCACTGGCAACGGCTTTGCTGGCGAGCAATGGAATGATTTCCTACTATGGCTTTATCGGGGTTGGCTTTTTTGCTTCGGTGATGTGGTCGGTTATATTCTCGCTGGCGCTCAATTCGCTGAAAAATAATCATGGGGCATTTTCCGGAATCTTATGCTCCGGAATTCTCGGAGGTGCGGTTGTTCCGCTCATTGTCGGTGTTATTGGCGATGCTTTTGGTCTTCGGGTCGGAATTTCCTTTGTTTTCCTGACTCTTTCCTACATCCTGAGCATTACTTTCTGGGCAAAACCTTTAATCAATAATAAAACGGTAAGCCTGAAAGAATTATTCAAAACCGGAACTTCAAACTAAATCGAACTTCAATCTAAATCAATACAATAAAACAATTTGAGTTATGACTAAACTTGCAATTTTAGGTGGCTCTCCCGCCCGTGATACCCAAACAAATCCATGGCCCAAATGGCCGGTATGGGACGAAAAAGAAGAAAAAGCACTGTTAGAAGTTCTGAATAGCGGTGTATGGTCGTACAACGGACCAAAGGAAACCGAATTCAATCAGCGTTTTGCTGAATATACCGGGACGAAATATGCTTTAGCCGCTGCCAACGGAACTGTTACATTGCAAATGGCCCTGGAAGCCTGCGGTGTGGGTGTTGGCGACGAAGTAATTCTTCCCGGATTAACCTGGCAGGCCACGGCAGCAACCATTCTCGATGTCAACGCAACTCCAGTTCTGGTTGATGTCCTGGAAGATACCTGGTGCATCGATCCCAAGGCTGTTGAAGCGGCAATTACTCCTCGCACCAAAGCCATTGTGCCGGTTCATCTCTACGGCTGCTTTGCCGATATGGATGAAATTATGCGCATTGCCAAAAAACACAATTTATATGTCATCGAGGACTGTGCCCACAAACACGGTGGCGAATGGAACGGTAAAAAAGCCGGAAGCATCGGCGATATTGGCAGTTTTAGCTATCAATTATCCAAACACCTGACAGCAGGAGAGGGTGGATCGGTTACCACCAACAGTTTCGAACTTTACGAACGTTTGGATGCTCTGCGCAATTGTGGCCGTCGTCCGGAGCCCCCGGCAGCAGCCGCTGCCAACAAAGGCGAAGGTCAGTATTTCGATGCCGGCAATTTCCTGCAATCCGGAAACTATCGTATCACCGAATTTCAGGCGGCCATATTGATTGAGGGGTTGAAACGTTTGCCCGAACAAAACAAGGTTCGCGACGAAAATGGAATTTACCTGAATTCTCTGTTGGCCGAAATTCCGGGAGTAATGCCGATGAAACGTGATGTGCGTGAAACGAAGGAAGCCTATTTTAACTTCTCGTTCCGCTACAATCAGGCTGAATTTAAAAACCTTCCGGTTAAAAAATTCCGTGCCGCGTTAACCGCAGAATTAGGCATTGATGTGGCTGCCAGCTACATTCCGTTGAATAAATGTTCGTTGTATGCTCCGCTGACAAAACCAGCCCGTCATAAACTCACCGACGAATATTGGGCAGCTATCGATCCGGCCAGATTTGAACTTCCGGTTTGCGATAAAATTCATTTCGAAAGTTCTGCCTGTATTCACCACAAAATCCTGATGGGGACCAAAGCCGATATGGATTTGATCGCTTCTGCCATCCGCAAGGTATATGACAATGCTGAACTGTTGTAGTTCGTTTAATCAGTTAATCCTGAATTTATGAAGAAAATTAAAGTTGTCATGATTGGCGCCGGATACATCGCCAATTACCATACCCGCGGCCTGCAGTCAATTCCCGATGTTGAAGTTGCCGCAGTGGTTGCTGTGCCACTTCAGGCCGCACAGGAATTTGCGACCAAATACCATATTGCCGAAGCCTATGATCGTATTGATCCGCTGATCAGGCGTGATGATATTGATGCGGTTGTAATTGCAACACCCAATAAATTTCATGCTCCTTATGCCATCGAATTCATGAAAAACGGCAAAGACGTTTTTATGGAAAAGCCGATGGCAATGGATTATGCCGAAGGTTTGACCGTGAAAGAAACTGCTGAAGCCAACGGGCGCATCGTAATGGTGGGGCACATGTGGCGATTCGATACCGATGTGAACTACATTAAAGGGATTGTCGACAGTGGCCAGCTCGGAAATATCGTAAAAACTAAAGGTTACGGAATTCACGAAAACTGGGGACCGGCGGGATGGTTCTCGAAAAAGGAACTGGCAGGCGGTGGCGCTTTGGCCGATATGGGCGTTCACGCAATTGATACGGCTCGTTATGTTTTGGGCGACCCCAAACCAACGAAAGTATATGCCAAAATCGGCACTTTCTATGGCGATTACGATGTGGATGATTCCGGAATTGTGATGATTTCGTGGGACAATGGCGCCGAGTCGATCATCGAAAGTGGCTGGTGGCAACCGCACATGGATGGCCCCGAAGCCGGCACGGGTTTTTACGGAACCAAAGGCTACGGAAGTGTTTTCCCCACTTTCCTGAAAATGAAAGTTGGAGACGCATTAGGGCGTTTTGATGCCAAACTCCCTGTTCGCCCCGAACATTGTGAACAGGGCATGTACACCCGCCAAATGGAACACTATGTCAATTCAATCCGCACCCGGCAGGAGCCTGTTCCGGGTATGGCTGAAGGATTGACGATTCTTAAAATAGTTGATGCTGCCTACGAATCGGCAAAAACAGGTGAGGTTGTAAATCTTTAATTGTTAACTTTTTTTGAACTGTGTCGGGAGTAAATTTTCCCGATGCAGTTCTTTTTTACTTGAATTGCCATGACAAATCAGAAACAACGATCATTAAGCATCTATCTAATCTTTCCGGCGGTCACTATGTTGCTGGGCTGGGGCCTTCGGGGATATATCGGAGGTGGTCCGTTTGGCGCCATGATTCCCGGGGCGATGGTTGCACTGAGTATGGCCATGCTGCTGAAACTTTCGGCCGAAGCTACTTCTGTTTTGGTAGTCTTTGCAGCAGTTGGAATTGGCCTGGGCGGAGAAATGACCTATGGGCAAACACTCGGTTTTCTGCGGAATCCGGAAACCGTGTGGTGGGGAACAGTTGGAACTACGGTGAAGGGTGCTGTTTGGGGGTTGCTGGGTGGAATAATTTTCGCCATTGGTTTGCTGTATAAACAATTGTCCCGAAAGCAGATCATAACGGCCTATATCATCATGATGGCCGGAATGTATGCAGGATTTAAGTTGATCAACCAACCGATGCTCATCTATTTTTCCGATCCGGCAAAACCTCGGCCCGAGTCATGGGCCGCTTTGCTGATTGGTGCGATAGCTATGTTGGTTTATTTAAAATTCAAACTGAAATCAAACGAATTTAAGATAACGACCCATATGGCAATATGGGGTCTTGTTAGTGGTGGATTAGGTTTTGGGCTCGGTGGCTTCTGGATGGTTATGGGAAATCAACTTCCGCAGGATGTTATTTTTAACAGCTGGTGGAAAGCGATGGAATTTACCTTCGGATTGCTGCTCGGAGCCGGATTAGGTTTAGCTGTTTGGCTCAGTCGGAAGGATCTGGACGTGATGCAGAACTCACCTTCCACTGAGCCAATTTTTGCTTCCGGTCCGCGTTGGAAAGACTTTTCAGTTACCTTTCTGCTTGCACTGGTTATTTTCTGGATTATGCCTTCGTGGCTCGATCCGATTGTGGATAATGGTTATACGCAGGGTAGTCTGGTGTGGCCCAATGGAGTCGATCTGGCTAAAATGCTCAGTAATTTCGCTTTCTACGGGTTCCTGCTGATTCTTACCATTCTTTATTATCCTGAACTGGCCTGGCAGATGGGTATTACCATGACATTTTGCTATGCGGCCATCGATTTCATGCAGGATGCTTTGCCCGATGCTGCTGCCAATTCGCCGTTTACCCTGTATTTTTTTCTGATATTTCTGATGACTGCCTCGGTTGCTACCTTAACAGCCTGGTTTCAGCGACGGGAAAACAGTCAGCGGAACCTGTTTCTACTGTTAGTTTGGGCATGTATGGTGGTGGCTTTTTTACGTCTGGGCTTCTTTGAAAAACCTTCAGAAGTATCGGGATTGTCATTCGTGAAACTGGTGGTTGGAAAATTCTTTGTGCATCTCGTTTTTGCAGCTTCAGCCATCTATGTCAGCTGGGTTTCGCTTCGGAAAATTACTTAAACATTTGATTCTCGGTTTATGAAAAACTTCCTCCCGGCTTTACTGTCAGTTATCTCGATTTTGGTTTGTGTTGATTTGCAAACAGCAGCACAGCCGGTGGAAGGACAAGCTCTTCAACGGGAAGCCAAAAACGGTATTTACGTGATTGCTCATCGGGGAGCGCATCAGGGGATTCCCGAAAATTCACTTCCGGCGTACCAAAAAGCGATCGAGCTGGGTTGTGATTTTGTCGAAATTGACGTCAGAACCACCAAAGACGGTCAATTTATCAGCATGCACAATGCAACCATCGATCAGTATGTTTCAGGAAAAACAGGAAAGGTCAGCGAAATGAATTTTGATGAAATTCGGAAACTGGATGTCGGGATTCGGGTGGGAGAGAAATGGAAGGGAACTCAGGTGCCAGCGTTAGAAGAAATTTTGCAGCTCTGCAAGGGAAAAATCGGTATCTACCTCGATCTAAAAGATGCGCCTGTTCCCGGTCTGGTCAGGTTGCTCAAAAAATACAAGATGGAGCGCGATGTCGTTTGGTACATTCCGGCCACTTATTTAAAAGAAATCAAAGAATTACAAACGATATGTCCTGATTGCATTCCAATGGTCGATCCCGGGTCAGAGAGCCGGATGGACGAAGTTTTCAGCCAGATAAAAACTCCCGCACTGGCTACCGATATGGGTGAATTGTCCTGCAATTTTGTCGAGAAAGCACATCGAAACAAAGCTATAGTTTTTGTAGATGAAAAGGAGGGAACAGAGGCTGAGTGGTCGATGATACTGAAATGGAAAACCGATGGCATCCAAACTGATCGCCCTGAGGAATTGATCCAATTTTTAAAAAATCAAAAACACAAGAAGTAATAATGAAGATTATAAGCACTCTTTTGGTACTTTTTTGTGTTTTGACACTTTCGGCGCAAGTTTACGACAAAAAAGAAGGCGGTGGCAAACCCGACTCGCAGCTCAGTCAGAAGGACAACGACTACCTCGACCGGCAGGCAAAGGTTTTTCTCGACTCTGCCACTGTTTTGCTGAACCAGTTTCCGCCAACCACTTTCCCTGAAGCTCGTGAGCGCGGACTGGCTAAACTGCTGCTCGACGCGGTTTTTCACGAACATTTTGCTGCATACCGGAAACCAGTTCAGCAATATTTCAGGGCGCAGGTGGACAAAGTGATTCACGAACTCGAAACCACCAAAGTAGAAAAGGGCGTCAGAATCTGGAAAATTTACGACATGGGTTTTATTGCCCGCACAAAATCTGTCACATTGGCTTTCGATTTGGTTACCGGAATCACTTCCGGCTCGCCCGATTTTGCGATGAGCGCTGAACAGGTGGAACGGTTGGCCAAACAGTGCGATGTCTTGCTGATTACACACCGTCATCCCGACCATGCCGGCAAAGTGGTAGCCACACAGTTTCTGGCGTTGGGTTTGCCGGTGCTCGCCCCGGCGCAGGTTTGGAAAGAAGACCCGATTTCAGAAAATATCATTCACCCCGAAAGAATGGCGGATAAAATACAACCGCTAAAATTGAAAAAGAATACGTTGGACCTGATTGTTTATCCGGGTCACCAGATGAAATCCATCGACTGCAATGTGTATTTGGTGAAAACTCCCGAAGAAATCTGGCTGGCACACAACGGCGACCAGATTAACGAAGGCGATTTTATGGTGGATTGGGACTGGATTGACAAAGTAAAAGACACCCAAAAAGTGGATGTGCTGATGACCAACGCCTGGACCACCGACATCATGCGGATGGTAAATGGTTTCAACCCGAAACTGGTACTGCCCGGTCACGAAATCGAGTTGGGGCACACCGTTTGGGACAGGCTGCCGTATTGGGGCGACGATGAATACCTGGGTTTGAATTATGCAGAATTGAAAAAATCAACATTCCCGGTGGTGGTCACAACTTGGGGTGAATCTTATCAATATATTCCGAAGAAATAAACGCAGACAATGAAAAGAAAAACCTGGATAGTTCCATTGATTTTGTCGGTTTTTATAGCCGGTGTCGCTCTTGTTTTTCCTTATCCTGTGCACATCGAAAATGCGTTGACACTGCAGCCCGAGGCTGGTTTCGGAATTCAGCCCAACTTCTGGCGCACAGTTTTTGAGCCGGTTCTGGGAATTTTGCTGTATTTCAACCGCTCGTTTTATGCCGTAAAAGAAAGTACCATGACGCTTTACTGGCTGGTACTGATTTTTGCTGTTTACACGCTGGTAAAAGGTTTTGTTCTGAAAAACAGCAACCGGAAAAAATTTATGCTGCGACAGCTAATCAACCTCCCGATTCTGGTTGGAATCTGGTTTGCACTTTTTGTGGTGATAATTTTTATCCCGCTTCCCAACGACAAAATCGTTAACAAAACCTCAGGTTGGGTGCTGGTTACAACTCATTCGCATACTGAATTCAGTCACGACGGAATGATGTCGCAGCAACGCCTTTTAAAATGGCACCAGAGGAACGGATTCGACGCTTTTTTTATTACCGACCACAACAACCATCGGCAGACACTCGAATTTGTAAATATGCGCTGGAACAAAGAATTACCGGGTGAACCGGTTGTTTTTTGTGGCGAGGAATTTTCGGGCAGCAACCACCTTAGTCTTTTAGGTTTAAAGTCAGATTTCAAAACAAAAGGATTGTCAGACTCGGCAGTTGTGGCCAAAGCCCGTGCCGATGGTGCTGCCATTCTTGTGAATCACTGGTTCGATGGCGAGCACCAAACACTGGAATATTACCGTAATTTGGGTGTCGATGGTTTCGAGATTGAAAATACCGCCACTGACAAACGATACAACCGCGAAGTTTACCAACGAATTAAATCATTCTGTGAAAGGAATGGTTTAATCATGAATGGCGGTCTCGATTTTCACGGATACGGTAGCGCATGCACCTTGTGGAACACTTTTGAAATTCCGGGCTGGAAAGGCTTTGATAACAGGGCAAAAGAAGAAGCCATTCTGAATATCATCAAAACCCGCGACCAAAGCAAACTGAAGGTGCTTTTGCTCAACGACAGGCCTTATTACAAGAGGGAAAACCTGTTTCTGCACACGTCTGTAACACTGCTCAATTATTTCAGAACTCTCACCATCTGGCAGGTTTTTTCATGGGTTTTCTGGATTTTCCTGTTTGTTTTTCTGCGGAACAAATCAGCGTTTGTGCAGCAGCTGACCTGCCGGAAAATGTTACCGCTGGCTGGAGTTGCCGCTGCTTTGTTTCTGCTCGGACTGGGTTTTGTTTATGTTTTCAGAAACCAGCCTGTGGAGGATTTTACCGAAATCTATCCCGAATATTACAGGCTACTGCTGATGGCTGGTTCGGCGTTGCTGGTTGTTTCGGGCTTGACTGCTTATTTCAGGATTGTCAGAAAAAATCAAAGCTGATGAAATTCAGGCTGAAAACAGTATTTTTTGTCTTTCCCGTTTTAGTCATGCTATCGTGCAAACAGGAAATGGACTACACCAAACAGGTGAATGTTTTTGTGGGAACTGATTTTCACGGACACACTTTTCCCGGTGCGACCATGCCTCACGGAATGGTGCAGCTGAGTCCCGACACCCGCACCGAAACCTGGGACGGCTGCTCCGGCTATCATTATTCCGACAGCAGTTTTTTGGGATTCAGCCACATTCATTACAGTGGCGTGGGCAGCGGCGGTGGCGCCGACATTTTGCTGATGCCAACAGTTGGCGACATACAAATCCATCCCGGCGACCCGGCCAATACAAAATCAGGGTATCGGGTAGCTTTTTTGCATGAAAAGGAAAAAGCTGAACCTGGCTGGTATTCAGTGGAACTGGAAGACAATATTTCGGTTGAACTCACGGCAACCAACCGGGTGGGCTTTCACAAATACACGTTTCAATCGGCTGAAAAGGGGAATGTAATTCTCAACCTCGTGCATGGCATCAACGACAAAATCGACAGCCTTTTTCTGAAGGTGGTTTCTGATACAAAAATCGAGGGATTTCGCCATTGTCATGCTGGGCTCGATGGCAATCGCACCATCTTTTTTGTGGCCGAATTTTCTCAGCCCATCACCGATTACGGATTGTATAAAAACGATACCCTGCTGGCAAATTCTACCGAAGCCACCGGTAAAAATATTAAGGCACATTTCAATTTCGATACAAAAAAGAACAAGGAAGTGCTGGTAAAAGTGGCGCTTTCAAGGGTTGATTTGGATGGAGCCGGGAAAAACCTGGCGACTGAAATTCCGGATTGGGATTTTGAAAAAGTCAGGAAAATGGCAAAGGAAAGCTGGAACCGTGAACTTTCAAAAATCGAAATCGAAGGCGGAACTGAAGCACAGCGCCGCACTTTTTATACCGCTTTGTATCACACCCACATTCACCCTAACATCAACTCCGATGTGGATGGCCGCTACCGCAGCACCGACCGCAAAGTGTACACGCAAAACGGTTTCGAAAACTACACCACTTTTTCGTTGTGGGATACTTTTCGTGCACTGCATCCGCTGTACACCATCATCGACCATCATCGCACCACCCAGTACATCCGCAGTTTTCTGGAACGGTATCGGCATTTTGGCAACCTGCCCATCATGGAATTTGGCGGCACCGAAGGCTTTGCCATGATTGGCTACCACTCGCTTCCGGTGCTTGCTGATGCGTGGTCTAAAGGAATCCGTGATTACGACGGGCAAATGGCTTTTGAGGCGATGAAAAAGCTTTCGGAGAGTTTCAGAAGCGGAAAAGCTGCCTACAAACAAACGGGATTTATGCCGTTTAACGAAGATGGTCAGAGCGTTTCGAAGACACTCGAATATTCGTACGACGACTGGTGTGTGTCGGTGCTGGCAAAGGATTTCAGCGAAACCGACTATCATTTTTATACCTCGAAAGGGCAATTCTACCGCAATCTTTGGGATGCTCAAACCGGTTTTATGCGCCCCAAAGGAAGCAACTACAACTGGTTTGAACCGTTTGACCCGGCTGTTTCGGCAGGAAATTACACCGAGGGAAATGCCTGGCAATATTCAATGTTTGTGCCTCACGACATCAACGGACTGATTGATTTAATGGATGGTGATGAAAAAATGGAAGCCTGGCTCGATGCGTGTTTCAACCAAAAAACAAGCGTGGAGGAAATGCCCTCGGGCGATGTTACCGGTTTAATCGGACAGTACGCGCATGGCAACGAGCCCAGTCACCACATGGCCTGGCTCTACAATTTTACGGGCAAACCTGCCAAGTCGCAGGAAATTGTTGCAAAAATTCTTTCAACACTTTACAGCGATAAACCCGATGGTTTGTGTGGCAACGACGACGCCGGACAAATGTCGGCCTGGTACATTTTTGGTTCGCTGGGTTTTTACCCGGTTACACCCGGTTTGCCATCTTACGTGATGGGGGCGCCGGTTTTTGATAAAGCTGTTATTCATTTGGAAAGCGGAAAAGATTTTATCATTCGTACCGAAAAAACAGGGTCGGCAAACTCGTTTGTGCAATCGGCAAAACTGAATGGAAAAGAAGATTTTCAATCGTTTCTGAATCACAGCGACATCCTGCTGGGTGGCGAACTGGTGGTTACAGTGGGCGATTCTCCGGGAGCAGAGTGGGGCGTCAATCCTGAAAATCGACCACAAACTCCACGTTATCCTTCTGCTGCCATCCCTGAAATCAAAATTACAAATCCGGAGTTTTTACAGACCACAGAAGTTGCATTGTCTGTAAACGACTCCACGACCCAAATCCGTTACACCCTCGACGGAACTGAACCCATGGAAACTTCCCCGCTTTATCAGCAACCTTTTACAATCGATAAATCAGCAACTATCAAAGCCCGGGGATTTGCAAAAGAATTGAATCCCAGTTACTCTGTTTGGGCAAAAGCTGAAAGGCTGGAATTAATTCCGGCCATCAAACCGGAAAAAGAACCGCAACCCGGAATTGCTTTTGAATACTTTCAGGATTACTGCACTTCAACCGAGGACATTCAAAAATATTCGCCAAAGTCAACTGGTGTGATGTCGGTTTTTAGTCTGGCAGCCATCCCTGATGACCGTGAATTTGCCTATCGCTTTACAGGCTTTCTGAAAATTCCGCATACCGGTATTTACACTTTAACCCTGAAAGCCAACGATGGCAGCACTTTTTACCTCGATGACAAACTGTTGCTCGATTACGACACCGAACGCGGAAGCACCGAAAAAAGCACATCGCGGATGCTCGAAAAAGGCTTTCACCCTTTTGTTGTGAATTACTTCCAGATGGGTGGCAAAAAATCGCTGAACCTGAATTGGAAAAAGCCGGGTGGAGTGCGAGAAGAACTTCCGGCAGCGGTGCTGTTTCACTAAAAGTTCCGGGTTTCGGATTTAAAAATTAACCCGCAACTCGTAACCCGTAACAAAAAAATACTATAACATGAAATATGAAAAGTTAGCAATTCTCGTAATCCTGTTCTTCGTTATTCTGACTGGTTGTCGGCAACACAATCAATCGGATTCCCTGCAACTGGTTGACCCGTTTATTGGCACAGGTGCCGATGGAAATACCTGGCCCTCAACCAGCATGCCTTTTGGCGGTGTGCAGCTGGGCCCCGACACGCGGCTCAATTCCTGCGGCGGTTATGCTTCGTCCGACAGCATCATCCAGGGTTTTACACACACGCACCTCAATGGCGTTGGCGAACCCGAATACCGTGATGTGTTGATGATGCCGTTCACCGGGAAAACATATCTGAATCCGATGGAACCCGGAAAAACCGGTTACGGTTCGGCTTTCGACCACCAAAACGAAAAAGCCTCTCCGGGTTATTATTCGGTTTTGCTGAAAGATTTTGATATTCAGGCTGAAATGACCACCACCCTGCGCGCAGGATTTCATAAATACACTTTCCCGCAAAGCGACAGTGCGAAGATTCTGGTGGATTTGGCGTACCCGTTTGGCGCCGAAGTGCTGAACATCAAAAAAATAAGTGATACTGAAATCGAAGGTTTGCGCCGTTCGCATGGATGGGCGTGGGACCAGTACGTTTATTTTGTGGCCAGATTTTCAAAACCATTCACTTCGCTTGAAATCGCTGTGAATGATTCCATTCAGCAGGAATTAATTGAAGCCGAAGGGGAAAACATCAAAGCGGTGCTGAATTTTGAGACCAAAGCGGGAGAAGCAATTCTGGTGAAAGTGGGCATTTCGGCGGTGAGTGCTGAGGGTGCGCGCAAAAATCTGGATGCTGAAATTCCGGACTGGAATTTTGAGGGTGTGAAAAAAGCTGCCGAAGCTGTCTGGGCAAAAGAACTGGCAAAAGTTGAAATTGAAGGAGGAACGCCGGAACAGCAAAAGAATTTCTACACCGCCATGTACCACGCGCATTTGAGTCCATGCACCTTTTCGGATGTTGACGGGCAGTACCGTGGCGTTGACCATAAAATCCATCAAAGCGGAACGACCCATTACACTGTGTTTTCGTTGTGGGATACCTACCGGGCGCTGCATCCGTTTTTTACCATCACCGACCAGAATCGAACCAACGAATTTGTGACTTCGCTGCTGCAAATGTACGACGATGGCGGTCGCCTGCCCATGTGGCCGCTGGCAGGAAACTACACCGACGACATGCTCGGTTACCATTCCATCCCCGTAATTGCCGATGCTTACCTGAAAGGAATTCGTGGCTACGATGTTGAAAAAGCTTTTGCAGCCATGAAAGCCTGCGCGGAAATGGACCGGCTCGGGCTGAAATACTACAAACAAATCGGTTTTCTCCCCTGCGACAGACAAGGCGAATCGGTGTCGAAAACGCTGGAATATTGCTACGACGACTGGTGCATTGCGCAGGTTGCCAAAGCGATGGGTAAACAGGCCGATTACGACGCTTACGACCAGCGGGCGCATTATTGGGAAAACGTGTTCGATCCGTCAGTGGGATTTGTGCGCGGGAAAAGTTATAGCCGCGAGTGGCTTTCACCGTTCGACCCGACAGTTAATTCGGCTTATTCCGAAGGAAATGCTTACCAGTACATGTATGTTCCGCACGATGTGGACGGACTGGCCGCCAGATTTGGCAGCGACGATGCTTTCGGCGCGTGGCTCGACACGCTTTTTACAAAGGAATCGAAACGCGGGGAGCGTGGTTCCATCGGTCAGTACTGGCACGGCAACGAGCCGGGTCAGCAATTGCCGTATTTGTACAATTACGTGGGACAGGCCTGGAAAACACAAAAACTGGTGAACCGGATTCTGAATGAATTGTACACCACCGAACCCGACGGTCTCGCTGGGAACGATGACTGCGGCCAGATTTCTGCGTGGTACATTCTCAGTTCGATGGGATTTTACCCGGTGGCGCCCGGACAAACCATTTATGCCATCGGCTCCCCGTTATTCCCAAAAGCTACCATTCATCTTGAAAACGGTAAGAAATTTATCATCAGAGCCAACAAGGTTTCGGCTGAAAATATCTATATCCAGACTGCAAAACTAAACGGGAAGGATTACACCAAATCATTTCTGAAACACGAAGATATTATGAATGGAGGTGAGTTGGTTTTCGAGATGGGAGCCACTCCCAATAAAAACTGGGGAACTGCCAAAACCGACCGCCCGTATTCAGAAAATGGTGAACCTGTGGTTCAACCACCGTTTGTAAAAACGGGCGATTTGCTTTTCGAAAAATCCACAACCGTGGAGCTGGCCTGCGAAACACTCAATTCAACCATTCGATACACACTCGATGGAATTGAGCCAACTGAAAATTCAACCATTTACGAAAAGCCGTTTGAGATTTCAGCATCGGCAATTTTAAAAATGAAAGCTTTTGCATCCGACCGGAAAGTCAGTCAGGTTTTTACCTGGAAATTTGAAAAGGCTGTCCCCAAGGAGGCCGTTTCGCTGACTTTGGCCAAACCCGGTCTGAAATACGATTATTTCGAAAAGTTTTTTGTCACCACTGCCGACCTTGATTTGGTGAAGCCTGTGTCTTCGGGAATCATCAACACTTTCAACATCGGCGATAAGAAGCGTGAGAACTATTTCGGTTTCCGCTATTCAGGCTTTATCAAAGTCCCGAAAGACGGGATTTACACTTTTTACCTGAAATCGAACGATGGCAGCCGGTTGTATATTCAAGGCGAGGAGCTGATTGAAAACGACGCCAATCACGGTGCGGTGGAAGAACCCGGAAGTGTGGCTTTAAAAGCCGGTTATCACCCGATTATGGTGAAATACATGCAATGCGGCGGCAGTAAATCGTTGCTGGTCAGCTGGTCGGGCCCCGGAATTAAAAAACAGGAAATTCAGGAGAATGCGCTGTTTCATCAACCCCTAAAATGATGATAAAATTTCTGAAATACATTCTCTGGCTTTTTGCCATCCTGGTGCTGGTGGTGGCAACAGGAATTTTTGCGGTTTATCTCCGTTACCAGCTCACGGTTTCAAAAACTCCGGGAGCAATGCAGGTGGCTTTTCAACCCGGCAAATTGGGGAAATGGGTCAATCCATTTATCGGTACCGGCGGTTTTCCGTCGTACACCAGCGGCGACGATATTCCCGGAGTTACGGTTCCTTTCGGGATGGTGCGACTGAGTCCCGACACACGTTTTTTTCTGGGAAAGGATTTTTTTGACAAACCGACGGTCAGTACGGCAGGCTATTATTATGCCGACAACCACATCATGGGTTTCAGCCATACACGGCTGATTGGTACCGGCGCTTATGATGGCGGGCATTTCAGGGTTTATCCAACCACCGGTGGCAAAAGCAGCGATAATTATCTCAAAGGAAAATATCATCGGTTTTCGCACAAAAATGAAATCGCTTTCCCCGGATATTACGCCGTTCGGTTTGAAAAGCCGGGTATTTTGGCCGAACTTACAGCCACTGAACGAACCGGTATTCACCGCTACACGTTTTCGGGCACTGAAACCCCGCATATTCTGATTGATGTGGCCAGTTCACTGGGAAAGGGAAAGTCGTCGGATGGCGAAATTCAGGTTAATCCCGATGGTGAAATTACTGGGACGATAACTACATACGGCAGTTTTGCTTCGCGCTATGGCGGGCAGAAAATCTTTTTTGCCGCGCGGTTCGACAAGCCATTTCGCGCATTTAATTTCTGGTCGGGGAAAAAATCGGTCCGGCAGGGTTCATCAATCAAAGCCGACACACTGGGAATCGACCTTGTTTTTGATAAGAAATCGGCATCCGAAGTTATCGGTCTGCGCCTGGGCATTTCGTATGTAAGCATTGAAAACGCCCGCGAAAACCGGGAAACCGAAACAGGAGGACTTACCTTTGAGGAGATTCAGAAAAAGGCAGCTGAAAAGTGGGAGGAAAAACTGGCGCTCATTAAAATTGAAGGTGGAACTGACGAGCAGCGAACCATTTTTTATTCGGCTCTGTATCGCTCGATGCAAATGCCAACTCTGTTTAACGACGTAAACGGCGATTACAAAGGCTTCGACAAGCAAATTCACAAAACCGAGGGGTTCCGATATTTTACCGACCTTTCATTGTGGGATACTTTTCGGACAAGTCATCCACTTTATACCTTGATTGTTCCGAAAGACCAGCGCGACATGATGGTTTCGCTGGTGAAAATGGCGGAGCAGGGCGGCGTTTTACCGCGCTGGCCGTCTGGTTACGGTTACACAGGTTCCATGATTGGCGCTTCGGCTGATATTGTCATTTCGGAGGCTTACCAGAAGGGAATCCGCGATTTTGATGTGGAAGCAGCTTATCAGGCCATGAAAAAAGCTGCTTTGGCCATTGATCCGCCGAAAGAAGGCTTTAAACCTCGGGGAGGAATGGAAGAGTGCCTGAAATATCAGTATTGTCCGGCGGATAAAATGGACCGATCGGTAAGTAAAACATTGGAATATGCTTATGCCGACGATGCCGTTTCGCGACTGGCAACTGCGCTTGGCCACACGGAAGATGCACAACTATTTGCCGAACACTCCCGGTTTTACCGGAATATCTGGAATCCGGAAATCCAATATTTTCAGGGACGATTTTCTTCAGGAGAATTTGACAGGAACTTTGATCCGCTAAAATTGACCTACCTCGATTTCAGGGAAAAATATACCAAAGCATACGTTGAGGGAAGCGCTTTACAATGGCGGTGGGCACTTTTTTTTGATCCGGAGGGCTTGATTTCGTTGTTCAAAAGCAAAGAATATTTTGTGAATGAACTGAATGATTTCTTTGCGCTTTCCGATTCAACCCGCGGAACAACAACTCCGGGTTCGTACTACTGGCACGGCAACGAACCCGATATTCATGCGGCGTATTTGTTTAATGCTGCCGGGAGGCCTGATTTAACACAAAAATGGGTGCGCTGGATTCTGGATAACAAGTATGGCGCAGGTTACGATGGTATGGATGGCGACGACGATGCCGGCACTTTATCGGCCTGGTATGTGTTCTGTTCGCTGGGATTTTATCCCGTAGCCGGTTCGGATGTTTACCAGATTGGCACTCCTCTTTTCAAGAAAGCCGAGATCAAAATGGGAGAAAAAGTTTTGACTGTAGTGGCAGATAATTATGCTCCTCAGAATAAATACATTAGTAAAATATGGCTGAATGAAGTCCCGCTTGACCGGTTATGGTTCAGGCATTCCGAAATTGCACAGGGAGGAACTTTACGTTTCGAAATGAGTAATAAACCTGTAATTCAAAACAAGTAAATACGATATGAAAAAATTTCTCCTTTTAATTCTGGCAACATTTCTTATAGTTTCTTTTTCAGAAGCTCAACCCAGAAATTCAGAGGCGGGGCCAAATACAGGTCCGGCGCCCGATTACAGTGATCTGAAGTATTGGGCTGCTTCGCCGTTTAAAGAGGATACCAGTGATAAGATTCCCGATTTTCTGAAAGGTGAAATTCGCGACACCCGCGCCGATGTATTTTTCATTCATCCGACTTCTTATTTTGGCGAGGAAAAAACGTCGCCGTGGAATGCCGATTTGCGCGATACCGTCGTCAACAGCACAACCGATAATTTGTCAATTCTGATGCAGAGTACAGTTTTTAATGGCAGTTGCCGTGTGTTTGCACCCCGTTATCGGCAGGGAAACATGGAGGCCTTTTATGTTTTTGATACTCCGGAAGCGAAAGCTGCTTTTGATTTGGCTTATCAGGATGTGAGGACGGCGTTTCAGTATTACCTGAAAAATTATAACAAAAACCGTCCGATTATCATCGCTTCACACAGTCAGGGAAGTTTGCATGCCATCCGGTTATTGCAGGAATTTTTTGATGGAAAACCTTTGCAAAGACAATTGGTTTGTGCGTATGTGGTTGGTTATCCAATTGCAAAGGATGATTTTAAAAGGCTGCCGTTTGGCGAAAAACCCGATCAAACCGGATGTTTTGTGGGTTGGTGTACTTACGCCAAAGGTGAACTACCCAAAGGTATTTCAGCCGCAAAAAAGAACGCTTTTTGCGTGAATCCGCTGACATGGACAACTTCAGAACAGTGGGCTTCTTCGGATCTTCATCAGGGAATCATGTTCGGATTTGAATCTGTTGTCCCGCATACCGTCGGAGCCGGAATTGAACCCACCACCAAAGTTCTTTGGATTGAAACTCCGGTTGTTTTGGATGAGAAAAAGGGACCGATCAAAAATTATCATGTGTACGATTACAACTTATTTTGGATGAACGTCCGGCAAAATGTGAAAGATCGGATTGATGCCTATTTCAAAAAATGAATTGCTTAAACTGAAACAAATTCGAATATGTCAACATCTAAAAAAATAGCCGCTGCATTTTTCTTCCTGATACTTGTTTTTCAGGCCGAAGCTCAAAAACCATTTTACAACGTCGTCGATTTTGGTGCCAAAGGCGATGGAAAAACCAACAACACCAAGGCAATTAATGCAGCAATTGTAGCTGCGGCAAAAAATGGAGGCGGCACCGTTTTCTTTCCCGCCGGAAACTTTCTTTCTTACACCATTCACCTGAAAAGCAAAATTACGCTACACCTCGATCAGGGTGCCGTGTTAATTGGCGATCAGGAAAAAGAGGGTGTTGGGTATGATTTGCCCGAAGAAGATGCCTGGTACAAAAAGTTTCAGGATTTTGGGCACAGTTACTGGCGCAACAGTTTGATTTATGGTGACAGTCTGCGCGATATTGCCATTGAAGGTCATGGAATGATTTGGGGAAAAGGTTTATACACTTACGATAAGCCCGAAATAAAAGGCTCGGGGAACAAAGCCATCGGCCTGAAAAACTGCTTCAATGTGACGATCAAAGATGTTTCTATTTTGCATGGCGGGCATTTTTGCATTTTGGCAACGGGAGTCGATAACCTGACAATCGATAATGTGCGGGCCGATGCTGACCGCGATGCTTTTGATATCGACTGCTGTAAAAATGTGCGCATTTCGAACTGCAACATCAATTCGCCCACCGACGACGGCCTTTGCCTGAAATCGTCGTTTGGCCTGGGATATGCCCGTGCTACCGAGAATGTGACCATTACCAACTGTCATGTTTATGGATACGATCACGGAACGCTGATGGACGGCACCTTCAAAACGGAGTTTAAAGATGAAGCGCCCAACGCCAAACACAGCATTACCGGTCGTTTGAAACTGGGTACTGAATCAAACGGAGGTTTCAAAAATATAGCTGTTTCCAACTGCGTGTTCGAGCACTCGCGCGGCATTTGCATCGAAACTGCCGATGGCGGAATTATTGAAGATATCGTCATGGATAACATTACCATGCGCGACATCACCGATACGCCGTTTTTTATCCGTCTGAATGCCCGGATGCGAGGCCCCGAAGGAACTCCGGTAGGCGTTTGCCGTCGTATTACGCTCAGTAACATCAACGTACATGATGTGGGTGGCCGCCCTAAATTTCCTGAAGTGGGTGCCGGAATGGTCATGGGAATTCCCGGATACTATATCGAGGATGTGACCTTGAGCAATATCCGGATTTATTACCGGGCTGGAGCTACCAAAAAAGCCATCAGTAAAGAGGTTCCGCAGAATATTGACATGTACCCCGATCCCTATCGCTGGCATTCATTGCCTGCCTACGGAATGTATTTCAGGTATGTAAAAGGCTTGCGGGTGAACGACGTGGTGTTGCGCTGCCTGAATCGCGATGAGCGTCCTGCTTTTGTGCTCGATGATGTTCACAATGTCACTTTCAGCAATGTTGATGCACAGAAAGGAGACGGTGCGCCTCAGTTTATTCTGAAAAATGTGTCCAACTTTTCCGCGTATCAGGTAAAAGGCGTGACTGATACAAAAATGGACAAAGTAGAAAAGAATGAACTCTAATCTGTAGTTTCAGGGTTAAGATTTAATGTGCTTTGCTTAAGATAAGCGAAGCTTAACACTCGCTCAGGTTTTAATTTTAGCTACATTCCTAAAACTACTAAACGGTGAGCGCAAAATTGCTTTTCGGACTTGTGTTTTTAGCTTCCTGCACGGCCAATCTGCCTGTTGCAAAGGAAGTTCAGCTTACGTTTGATATGTCGAAAAATCATGATCTCGACAACAACGACAATTTTTCGCCCGACGGAAAATGGCTGGTTTACGATACCCGCACTGGTATTGGCGGCATTGGTGGTAGTCCTTCGGTAGAGCAGGTTAATGTTGAAACCGGAGAGATTCAGGTGTTGTTTGGAATTCCTGAGAACAAAGACTGGGGGCCGGGGGCAGGCGCGGCCAGTTTTAATCCGACTGAAAACCGGGTCATATTTATTCATGGATTATCGGTCTGTACGCCCGAAAATCCTTATCAGCAATGGAGGCGGACGGGCGTGATGGTCAATACCGGTCAACCCAACGTACCGATATACATGGATTCGCGCGATGTGACTTTCCCTTTTACTCCCGGAGCTTTGCGCGGTGGAACTCACCGGCACGAGTGGAGCCGCGATGGACAGTGGGTGGGCTATACCTACAACGATGCCATCATGAAACATCTGGAAGACTCTACCGGAGTGAAATGGAATCTGCGGACGATCGCTGTTTCAAACCAAAAACATAAAGCCACAGTTGATCCAGATCCTGAAAATGTGCAGGGCGAATGGTACGGTGCGGTTGTTGTTCGGGTGGTACCCAATCCGGAACCGGGGAGCGACGAAATCAGCAATGCCGCTTCCGACAGCTGGATTGGAGCAAGTGGCTATCGGAAACCTGACGGAATCCTACAGGTTGCCCGGGCATTCATCGGGAAAGTAATGAGCAAAACGGGTCAGCCGGTTGATGAATTGTTCGTGGTCGATATTCCTGATTCAATCAATGTTCCTAGTGAATTTGGTCCGTTGGAAGGCACAAAAACAAGTTTTCCGATGCCACCCAAAGGCACTGTACAGCGAAGATTAACTTACACGGCCGAATCGAAATATCCCGGCGTTGGCGGCGTTGTTCGCTCGTCATGGGATGGGAAATACATTTCTTATCTGGCGAAAGACTCGCTGGGTAATCAACAAATATTCCTGATGTCGCCGGTTGAAGGTAAACCGATTCAGCTTACCTGGCATGCTTCAAATGTTCAGAGTGGTGTGCGCTGGAGTCCGGATAACCAATCTGTTTATTACATTTGGGAGAACAGCATTGTGTGCTGCGAAGTTTCTGACCGGCCTTTCGAAAAGCGCTTTCGGAGATTGACGGAGCAGTCGGCTAACGAGATTTCGAACCTGGTAGTATCGAACGACGGAAAACTCCTGGCATTTAACCGGACATTGCCTGTTGAAGGTTCGAAGGATGGCAAAAAACAAATTTTCTGCATCAAACTAAAATAGGCCCATGATAAAGTATATTTTCCTTTTTAGCGGTATCTGCCTATTGAGCTTCCTTGCCCGGGCACAGCGGCCCCCACAGGGACCAATGTCTGATAAACAATACACTCCGGAAGAGTTGGGTTACCAATTATTTTGGTCCGACGATTTTAATGGAAATGCGTTGGACTCAACCAAATGGAAAATCCGGGGAAAAGGTCAGCGTGCAATTGCATGGGTTTCTGAAGAGGCCGTGGAAGTAGAGGAGGGTTGTGTTAAGTTATACGCCCTGCAAAAAGGCGACACCCTGTTGGGGAGTGCCATTGGAACTCAGGGATTATTTATGTCGAAGTACGGTTTTTACGAGTGCCGTGCCCAGGTACAGAAATCGCCGGGCGGTGTCTGGGCGGCTTTCTGGATTCAGTCACCCAAAATTTCACAGGGTATCGATCCGGCTGTTTATGGGGCCGAAATTGACATCATGGAGTGTTTCCGGAAACTGGGAGATGATATTGTTTCGCACAATGTGCATTGGGCTTACGGCCCCAATCAGCAATCGACCAAAGGCATGCAAAGCTACCTGAAAGGGTTGGGAGAGGGGTTTCATACCTTTGCACTGGAGTGGTTACCCGACAAGTATATTTTCTATGTTGACGGCTATAAATTTTATGAGGTTGCCAAAGGAATCTCGAATATTGAAGAATATATGATCCTCAGCATGGAATATCCGGGGAAAAAAGAAGAAATTGCAAAAAGCATTTTTCCTGATGTTTTTGTGGTTGACTACGTAAAATTTTACAAAAAAAGAGATGAAAGATAGACGTTTCAATAGTGGTGTTCGGTTGGTCATTGTTGCTTTTTTTGCTTCGATATTTATTACAGTTGAGGCGCAAAAAAAAGTAGAAATTCTCCAGGTTCCCGCCGGAAATGAGTTTGCTAAAATTAATCCTTCAGGAACTACAATTTTGCCGAGCGGCCGATTTTTAACTCCTGCAGGCGACTTTATGCGCATTACCGACGATCCGTTCGGTTTGACCATTTCTCCTGACGGAAAAAAAGCGGTCACCCTGCACGATGGCGTTTTTACAGTGATCGATTTACAATCGATGGTGCCAACACGTGTGCCGAGTTACGACAATAAAATTAAGTCGCCGTTATCGCGTGGTTCGTACCTGGGAGTTGCTTTTGCTCCTGATTCAAAAAGCGTTTATTTGAGCGGCGGCGACAATGGTGCGGTAATAATTTATGACATTGAGAATTTTACGCGGCTCGATTCCATTTCGCTGAATGGAACAGTTAATGGCGTGGAGTATGGCGATAGTTTTACTTCTGACTTGGTACTGAATGCGGCGAATAATGAGCTTTTGGTGCTGGATCGGGGAAATTTCAGGATGGTGCGAATTGATCTGCCCACCAAAAAAATTGCCGCCTCCATAAAAGTGGGCCGCCAGCCTTTTGGACTATCGCTAAGTCCTGATTTGAAAACTGCTTTTGTAGCCAATGTGGGCATGTACGAGTATCCGCTCATCACCGGCGCTACACCTAAAAATATTGATTCGCTGATGATTTCGCATCACCCATATGGCAACAATACTCCCGAGTCGATCAACGGAACGGTGGTTGAAGGGCGCCAGATTCCCGGAGTCGGCAGCCCGCATCATCCCGATGCGATGAGTGTTTTTACAATCGATCTCAAAACCAACCAGGTGGTTGACAAATTCAAAACGGGGCACCAAATCGGGCATATGATTGAAGATGCCGAAGTGGTGGGTGGTGCGAGCCCGAATTCGGTGGCGGTTGGAAGTCGCTTCGCCTATGTCTCAAATGCTACCAACGACAATATTTCGATCATCGATTATAAAAATCACCAACTGTTGGGGCATATTCCAATCAAGGTTGATCCAAAAATCGACAAATTCCGTGGTCTTTTGCCCTTTGGCCTGACCTTGAGCAAAGATGAAAAAACAATTTATGTGGCTCTCCTGGGTTTCAATGCAGTGGCTGTTATCGATGTTGATTCGCAAACTACCAAAGGGTTGATTCCTTCGGGTTGGGGGCCAACGCGCGTAAGGCTTTCAGCAGATGAAAAGGAAATTTACATTACCACCTGCCGCGGATTGGGCGCCGGACCGAATGGTGGAAAAGGGTTTGTTGCTCCGGAGCAGGGTTATTATGTGGGCGACATTCAGCTGGGGAGTTTCCAGCAGGTGAAAATGCCCGATGCAGCGCAGCTCGCAGCCTACACCAAACAATCAGTCGAAAATACATTCAGGAGCAGCATCATTAAAGACGACAAAAAGAATCCGTTGCCAGCGTTACCCGGGTTGCGAAAATCGCCCATCAAACACATTGTCTACATTACTAAAGAAAACCGCACCTACGACGAAGTTCTCGGCCAGCTGAAAAATGCCGAAGGCGACAGCACCCTGGCCCGTTTTGGCGTTAACAACGAATATACGTTACCCGATTCGCTCCGGAAAAAATTCCCAAATCTCAGGGTTAGTCCCAATCACATCAAGGCGGCTCAGCAATTTTCGTTTTCAGATAATTATTATTGCGACAGCGATGCTTCCATTCATGGCCATCACTGGATGATGGGCGTGATTCCGAACGAATGGGTGGAGGCCAATTCGAGTGTGACCAAATCGGCCCGAATATTCTCGAAAGCTCCGGGCAGGCGTCATCCCGGAACCACCGGAAGTATGGACCCCGAAGATTATGCCGAGATTGGTGGATTGTGGGAAGCACTCGAACGTAAAAATGTTTCATTCTACAACTTTGGCGAAGCCAACGAAACCGCCCACGTCCGCGAAGAATGGTCGGATGTCAATACCGGTGCGGCTCATGGGGTGATGGTTCCGATGCAAAATGCCTTATTCACGCGTACAAGTCACAATTACGCCGGATACAACATGAATATTCCCGATCAGTACCGGATGGATCAGTTTGAAAAGGAGTTTACGGAGAAATGGATTTCAGGAAATGAAAAACTGCCGTCCCTAATCACGATGCAGGTTCCCAATGATCACGGAGCCCGCGTCCGTCCGCAAGATGGCTACTATTACCCACATTCGTTTATGGCCGATAACGATTTGGCAGTTGGCCGTATTTTGCATTTTTTGTCGCGTACGAAATACTGGAAAGAGATGCTTGTAATCATTACCGAAGACGATCCGCAGGGTGGTGTTGACCATGTTGACGGCCACCGCTCCATTTTAATGATGGCAGGTCCGTACGTAAAAAAAGGTTACGTATCGCACACGCATGCTAATTTTGGTTCCATCCTGAAAACCATTTACAACATTCTGAATGTGCCGTATGTGAACCAGTTTGATGTAACAGCCTCTTTGCTTCAGGATTTCTTTACTGACCAACCTGATTTTACACCCTACACGCTGGAACGACACGATGAACGCATTTTTGATGCCGAAAAAGCCATGAAGAAATACAACAAAACCATCGATTGGCGAAAGATTGAACAAGGTCCCGAATTAGACAACGAAGAAGTAGAACGTAAAATGCTTTATCGGAACCAGTACGACAACGACGATGTTCAACGTAAAACACTCTACAAGAATAAATAGCGCATATGAGAAAATTTTTCAAAATACTCGGATTACTGGTTGTTGTTTTGCTTGTTGGAGCAGCTCTTTGGGTCAGGTCGAATCTGAAAGACCGTCATCCCGGATACAAGGCCGATTTGAAGATTGTGGGCGAGACGCCCGGATCAATTTCGGCTGGGTTTGCGGCGGTAAAAATTACTCCGGAAGTTCCCGACCGATGGTCCGATGCCAATGGCGATGCCAAATACAACCCGAAAGATGGCGATACGTTTACCGATGGGAACGGGAATGGTGTTTTCGATCCGGTTTGGATTGCCGGATTCAGCAACAGTAAAGCTGCCAACGGGATTCACGACGACCTTTGGGCGCGAACGATGATCGTCGACGACGGAAAAACCCGTTTGGCTATTGTTTCGCTTGATGTAATTGGATTTATGAACAACGATGTGATCGACCTTCGTAACCTGATTCCCGCCGAAGCCGGAGTAACCTATGCAATTATTGCATCAACCCATACCCACGAAGGACCTGATTTGATAGGACTTTGGGGTGAAACTCCGTTTAAAAGCGGCATCAACCCAACATACATGGAGTATGTGAAAAAGCAAGCTGTAAATTCAATCGTGGCAGCTGTAAAAAATCTTCGTCCGGCTAAATTCACCCTGGCAGAGGAACTTACAGAAGCCATTCCTTTGGTAAAAGATACCCGCACTCCGATTATTTACGATTCAGGAATTCGAATGATCAAAGCCATCGATCAGGAAACCGGGGCAACACTGGGTTCGCTTTGTGGCTGGGCGAATCATCCGGAAACTTTATGGAGCAAAAACCTCCTGATTACTTCTGATTACCCGCATTACATAAGGGAAGGCATAGAAAAAGGTGTTTTTAAGGCCGATAGCCTGGTGAAACCCGGAATTGGCGGCATTTGTGTATTTATGAACGGTGCTTTGGGCGGATTGATGTGTACTCACCCGAGTTTGGCCGTGAAAGATCCGTTCACCGGACAAGATTACAAGGAACCCTCGTATGAAAAAGCCGAAGCTTTGGGCAAGCAGTTTTCTTTACTGGCTTTGAGTGCTTTGGAAAGAGCCACCGATACAATTCATTCAGGAAGTATTTCCTTGGTAGTTAAATCACTGGCTTTGCCAATCGAGAATCAACTATTTCGCTTGGCCACAGCATTGGGCGTAATGCACCGGGGAACCACCGGTTGGATGAAAATGCGCTCCGAAATTTCAGTTGTTCAAATTGGCCCGATCTCAATGGTCACCATTCCCGGCGAGATTTATCCTGAGTTGGTAAACGGTGGTGTAGAAGCGCCGGAAGGAAATGATTTCGGCATTCAACCGAGAGAATTGCCGGTTGTTCGCGATATGATGCCCGGCAAATACAAGTTTGTGTTTGGACTGGCCAACGACGAAATCGGATATATCATTCCCAAAAGTCAGTGGGATGTTGATGCGCCTTATACCTACAATCGGAAAGATTCGCCGTATGGCGAAGAAAATTCGCTGGGTCCCGAAACCGCATTCATTCTGCACAAAAACCTTCAGGAGATAATTTCTGAATTACCAGCTAAATAAACTACGATATGAAGATTTTAAAACTCGCACTGAAAGGATTGGTCGGGCTTTTACTGCTTGGTGGAGTGCTGTTGTGTTTGCCCCGGATTTGGTCGGCACTAACGCCCAATCGCGCGCCAATGGGTTATTATTTCGAAACACCCACCTACCTTGCACTGTATGCTGGTCTTGAAAAAATGATTGACAAAGAGCCGCCGGTTACGCCCGATATTCAGGAAATAAAGGATATCGAATACAAAAAGATCGATAGCACCTCGTTGCAAATTGATATGTATGTTCCTAAAAACCTGAGTAAACCTGCGCCATTGCTGGTGTTTATTCATGGCGGGGCGTGGGCGCACGGGAAACGGTCGGATTATTTGACTTACCTGATTCCTTTTGCTCAGCAGGGATACGTAACAGCAACAGTTTCGTATCGACTGGTGAAAGATGGCCAAAATTTGTATCCGGCCTGCGCCGAAGACATACGCGATGCGGTTCAATGGTTCTTCCGGAATGGCGAAAAATATGGTTACGATCCCGATCGGATTGCTCTGATTGGTGGCTCGGCAGGCGGACATTTGTCGTTGTTGGGAGCTTATGGCTGGCGTTCGGCCAGCGAAAAGCCCGATTCGATAATTGAGCCTCAGCACAAGATAAAAGCGGTGGTTGATATTTACGGACCGTACGATTTAACTACGCCTTACAGCAGGACACACCGTTTGGTTACCCGTTTAATTGGTCATTCGTACGAAGAAAAGCCGGAATTATACCTCGAAGCATCGCCCATGAAGTATCTGGACAAAAGTGACCCGCCAACCCTGATTTTACACGGTTCGGCCGATAACCTGGTTCCGATCAGCCAATCGGATACGTTGAAAGTGCACCTCGATAAACTGGGGATTCCGAACGTTTATTGCCGTGTTCCCGGATGGCCGCATACCATGGATCTGGCGCAACGGGTGAACGATTATTCGCGAAAGCAAATGAGTGAGTTTTTCGAAAAACAGTTGAAATAAACCAACAATAGTCAATCGTAAATCTTCAAATTGTAAATCACATTTCATGCAGAACAAGAAATTTTATCCCTGGTTAGTAGTTGGATTGCTTTGGGTAGTCGCTACGCTGAACTACCTCGACCGGCAAATGCTATCGACTATGAAACCTTCGATGATGCTGGATATTGCCGAGCTGGCGAAAGCCGAAAACTTTGGCCGCTTAATGGCCGTGTTCCTCTGGATTTATGCGTTTATGAGTCCGGTTTCAGGAATTATTGCCGACCGGTTGAACCGGAAATGGCTGATTGTTTCCAGTTTATTTGTCTGGTCGGGAGTTACTTTGGCGATGGGTTATGCCACTTCGTTCGATCAGTTGTACGTTCTTCGGGCCATCATGGGAGTGAGCGAAGCGTTTTACATGCCTGCCGGTTTGGCGTTGATTGCCGACTATCATCAGGGAAAAACCCGTTCGATCGCTATCGGAATCCACTTGTCGGGTGTTTATCTCGGGCAGGCGTTTGGTGGTTTTGGGGCCACTATTGCCAGCATGTCGTCGTGGCAATGGACATTTCATGCCTTTGGATTCATCGGAGTGGTATATAGCCTGATTTTAATGTTTTTGCTGAAAGAAAAGAAAGGATATGATGTGGACGAATCCCAAAAGACATCGGCTGGTGTGGAGTTAAAACAAGCCTGGAAAGGGTTGGGTATCTTGTTTAGCAACATTGCATTTTGGGTAATTCTGTTCAACTTCTCAGCCCCAAGTTTTCCGGGCTGGGCTGTTAAAAACTGGCTGCCAACTTTGTTCTCCGATGCCCTTCAGCTGGATATGGCCAAGGCTGGCCCTATTTCAACAATTACTACCGCATTTTCGTCGCTGGTTGGTGTTTTGGTTGGTGGATATCTGTCGGACCGTTGGGTGCTGAAAAATCTGAGAGGAAGAATTTATACCGGAATTTTTGGAATGGCGCTGACCATACCGGCTCTCTTTCTGTTGGGTTATGGCAGCAGCTTCGAGCTAATTTTGCTCGGTGGAGTTTTCTTTGGTCTCGGGTTCGGAATGTTCGATGTGAACAACATGCCTATCCTTTGCCAGTTTGTTTCGCCCCGCTATCGTGCTACCGGCTACGGAATTATGAATTTAGCCGGTATTTCGGCCGGAGCGGTGATTACAGCCTTTTTAGGTAAATCGGCCGATGCCGGAAACATGCGTCATGATTTTGCAATGTTATCAGTTGTTGTCGTTTTTGCTATTGCGCTTAACCTCATTTTTCTTAAACCAAAGACAATCAATAAAACCGAAGATTAAATAGTTTTACTCTTCTCGTTTTGTCAAGAGGCTGTTTCTTTCGGATGCAGCCTTTTGTTTTACCGCATAATAGTCTTCCGGATACATCCATAATTATCGGGTGAACAATTAGTTATAGCTTACGTTTAAAAGGAAGTTCAGTGTAACAACTTAAATACTACCTAAAACGCACGCTATGGAAGAATCTAAACCTGTTCCGGAGAAGAAAAACTACGGTGCAACAGAAAAAACACCAAAGGAATTAGCACTTCTGAATTCATGGCAACGAACGTTACTTCCCTGGCTTGTTGTCATGCCCACGATTCTCATTTTGCTGTTTATTTATCTTGCCACCAGGCAGATGCAGCGTTTTAATTCGGTCATCGATGCCAAGGAAGAATCGGTGATTGAAAAGTTAATTCCGGCAGCTTCAGATTCTGTTCTGAATGCCAGATTAAAAGGCGATTTGGAATACATCCGCTGGATCACCCTTGCCCGAATGGAAGAGAAAAGCCTCGACAGGAGGTACAGTCAGGGCGGTTTATTGCTGGTATCACGCATTTTTACCAAGTATCTGGGCTTCTTCACCGGAATGATTTTGGCCATTGTTGGCGCCATTTTTATCATTGGCAAACTTCAGGAAAGTTCGTCAGACATTGAGGGGTCGGTTGGCGATCAAATGAAACTCAAGGTAGTGTCGTCTTCGCCCGGAGTCATTTTCGCCATATTGGGAACTGTACTCATGCTTTCCACCATTTTGCAACATGCTGAAATTTCGGTAAAAGATCAACCGCTGTTTTTGAATCCGGCCAATGTTTACATCAATACCGGTCATACCATTGACGCTGATTCAGTGACAACGACGCGAAAACATCAGATTGACCCGAAGGAAATTGAAAGACTGGAAGAAGATGATGCTCATTAAAACTACCTGCCATGAAGACACGAATCATTTTAGTTCTGTTATTGATTGGTTTTGCCGGTCAGGCCCAAATCAAGATCGATAAACAGCATTTTGTCGATCTGCTTTCGGAAGGCCGTTATGGCGATGTTTTTCGCGAAGCCAGTGAAATCCGGAAAAAAGAATACGGCAAATGCCTGATGATCGACTATTTTATTGCCAAAGCCCTTTGTGGAGATGGTTATAACAAAGAGGCAACCCTTAAATTTTCTTCCATTCTGAAGAATTATAAACTCAGTGACGAAAACCGGATTTTCATTGGTAAAGAGCGTGAAAGCTGTAAATCTGGTCCAGAACCGGGCACAAGAAGAGGCTTGAATTTGAACTCACGCGATTTCAATAACATCATGGCCATGAGCCTGCCTGAAGCTGCCGTCAGGGGAAAGATGGGCATGATTTCGAATTGTAAAATGCCACCTCAGGAAATGACCTATTTGCGCGATATTCCTATGGAAGAGCTTGAATCGCGGTTGTTCCGTATTGATCAGGCCGAGGCAGCCATTGCCAAATACAAATCCATACTCAACAGCAATTATCATGTGGGCGTTTCGGGGCGGTTTCTGCTGATTACCTACGGAAATACCGTATTAAACCAGCAACAGCAAAAGGAAACCAGCGACCGGCTTGAAAAAGCGTATAATTTCTTCATTTCTTATTATGGACTTCGCCCTCCGGATAAACTGCTTGCCGTGTATTTGCTCCCCGATAAATATACCTTCAGACTCACCGCAAAATTGGTTCACGGATTAAAAGTCCCGGATGCCAACATTGGATATTCCAATATCAGCGACCTGAGTTTGGTGGGTGTGAGTGACGTTTCGCGCATTGGGACGTTGATACACGAATTGTTTCATTTGATGGTGCGTACCGATGTGGGCGATATTCCGCCCTGGATGGACGAAGGAATTGCCTGCATTTACGAAACCAGCAAATGGGTAGGCGATAAGCTGGTTGGCGATGTACATAACTGGCGTTCGGATGTTTTGGCGGGTGCAAGTTATGAGATGAGACAACTTATTCCTAGGCTGAGCGAATTTGTAAATTACAACTGGAAACAGTTTGATGGGCTGGAGACCAACGACCAGTGTAAAGCATCGGTTGATTATGCCTACGGAAAACATTTTATGCTTTGGTTTCAGGAGCAAGGCAAACTGACCGATTTATTCAGGGCGGTGAAGAACAGAAGCGAAATATCAAATGATACATTGGCGCATTTTCAGAATGACATTGAGTTAATTGAATTAACTCTTGGAAACAGCATCGAAAACATAGAAAAGAATTTTAATGATTGGTTGCTGAAAACATACAGTATAAGGCTGAATACGGCTTCTGTCCTGCCAACTGGAAGTAGCTCTTCAAATACCTCCGTCAATTCAGGATCTTCTGTTTCAAATCTGCCTTCTACTCCGGATAAACCAGCAGCAAACGATGCCAATAATGTGTCGCAGGTGATGGTTGAAAAGCCAGTTTTTGCTGAACCAGACGCCAATAGTTTGAATATTGTCCAGCAGGCTGTTCCTGAATTTTTGGCCAACGATGTTTTAAACGTCGTAACACTTCACGTTAAAAAAGATATCAAAGATAAAATGGGCGAAAATGCCTTTGCCTATACTTATTATCTGGAAGGAGACAGCAAGTTGCTCGATCAGATTCAGGAGGTCAATTACCAGCGGAATCACCCGTCATTTCAGGAGTATGGTAAGTTTTACCAAAAGTCATCCAACCGAAGCAAAAACTTCGCTTTTAAAGGTTATCAGTGGGGCTACATCGAAACCGTAAATGTTTATCTGATCATGAAAGACCAGACCAAATCAGATGTTATCCTGAAAACGATCGTGTATGACAACTGATGCTGAGGGTTTTCAGGCTATTCAACGGTCACTAAATCGGTCATCCGGCGAATGACGTCCATCGTGTATTCGCCCATATTGGGACCAAACCAGCCCATCGTTTTCGATTCGTATTCGTCCATATAAAAGTATCGGCCGGGAATAATGTAGCCGACATAGCTGCCGTTAAAACTCGAAATATTCGCTTGAAAGCCTCTGACAGCAAGGTTGTTTTTAATTTGAACGGCATATTCTCCGCTGAAATCGGCTGGTGTGCTGATCCAAACGAATTGTCCGATGCGTATCGTCTGAAGATATGGATTCATCGGAAATGGCATCAGTTTGTCACTGACAGCGGTTGTCAGGTTTCGGTGATCGCTGATCCGGATGTGGAATTCGGGCAATGGCATTTTAATCGAGACTGCTGATAGCTGGATCGTACGATCGAGTTTTGTTTTCGGTAAGTAGCGATTTAAACTGTCGGCAAGCGACTCTCCAATCATTTTAGGTCGTTCAAAATCTTTGCCTTCGCCAACCGGACTTTGGCTACCCACCGAACCTGCCAGGAATACAGCCAGATCAACCGATGTAGCTTCCATTTTTCGTTGCCAGTATCCGGGGTAATCTCCGCTGATTTCCATATTTCCGGCTCCCATGGTGGTCGAGTGTGCCGAAAACGATCCCATAACAGCCTTTTTTCCACCCAATTGTTCCAGATAAATATATCCAAAGTCGTCGTTTTTGATTCCTTTGTCGCCAATCAGCCGGTTTCGGGTGAAATTTCCGGCTTTAAAAATTCCGTATCCTATTTGCGCCGGACGAAGGTCAGCTATTGCGTTGGTCACTGCTTTCGAAATTTGTTGCGCCAGCCATTTAACTACATTGGGATTCACTTTCCCGGCAAATTGCTCGCCAATAAACCCCGGCCCCCAGGCGCCAAGGCTCGAGTGTGTATGCGATGCCGAGAAAACAACTTGTTCCCGGGGAATTCCCTGTTTCTCCAAAATCAAACTGACGGTATCGGTAATGTTTGGAGGCATTATCAGCAAATCGGCTCCAACAAAAACAACCGCTTGTTTCCCGATTTTCAAAGCAACGGCTTTCACAAAAATGCTGTCGTGAATTCCGGAAGCACCCTTGCCTTTGCGCGCGCCGAAACCTGCCAATGGCACTGTTTTAAATTTTCCGCTGGCAGCATCGTCAACCTTGCTGCCCAACCCGGGAGTAATGCTGATTTTTGCAAAGCCAGCCAAAACAGAATCCTGATTTATCCGAATTATTTGTTTTAAACTGTCGGTCAGCTGCAAACTTTCTTGATAATAGGGGGCGTCGTAAAAAGCGGTGTGGTTTACTTTTTGGGTGATGGCAAAAAATATCAGAATCAGCAAAGCAATCAGGCTTCCAAGTACAATGGCTACTTTTTTCATCGTTGAAAATTTGTATGAATTGAGGTAAGGTGTTATTCTATTTTCGATGTAATTGTAATGTTCTAACGCAACATTTCAAGACCAAATATAAGCGACGAAGCATTGACCAGTGTGTGCACCAGCGCGCTGTAAAACACATTTTTTGTCTTGATGTAGGTATATCCATAAGCCCATCCGGCCAGGCAGGCAAAACCAATGTAAATGATCGATTGGGCATGATAATGTACCAGTCCGAAAATTACCCCGGTAATGGCCAGCGAGGTGTAAACTCCCCAGCCGAATTTTCCGGATTTTTCCAGGGTCCACGCTGCTCCAAACATCATGACTGTTATGGCTGCCGGAAACCATTTCATTTTTCCTTCGAGCGTATAGCCTACGATGAGTGCTCCGATTAACAGAACGACAAATCCAACAATCCAGAATATTTTCCATGATTTTGCCTGCCCGATTCTGCGGGCCAGCATGTTTTGCAAAATTCCTCTGAAAAACAATTCTTCGAACAAGGCCGTATGCAAAAAAGTTCCAGCCAGGGTGAAAACCAACGTTTGGATGTATTGAATTCCCGATTTTTCGTAGCCCGCCCAACGGAAAAATCCCACGGAATATCCAATCAGAAAAGCAAATGCGAAAAAAGCAGTCCAAACCCACAATGCTGTTCCCAACGATTTCCATTTCATTTCAGGATAGAATCCAACCTCCCTGATATTGCGAATCATCGAAAAACTATAGACTGCCGAAAGCATCACCAGGATGCGGAAAAGCGAATCGAAACTGTTGCCACTGATTGGTATTTCGCTGTTTTGTTTGGTTTTTAAAAGTACGGCCGGAAGCAGAATAAGTGTGAAAACGGTAAAGTCAATCCAGCCAATTGGTGCATCACGTTTAAACACCAATACGGCCGCCGGAAAAAGCATGATGAAAACGATTAGCATAGGATTACCTTCCAGCGGATTCTTCCCGTTGATCAACAGATAAAATGCATAATACAGCAGTGCCGCCACCGGCAGAATCAGGGGGCGCAGTTTGTTTTTGCCTGTGAGTTCCTGAAGGTATGAAACAGTGCCGTCGCGACCAATGCTGAACAGGATCACATACGAAACAATGAAAAAGGGGAGTGCGAACATGAAATCGGTTGCGTTCGCCATTGTCTGACTTTTCCACAAATACACAATGGTGAGCAAAACCGTCCAGAACAAGCCTTTTTTCAGATCACGGGCGAATAGCGGTAAGTTGTTCATGGGGATATCAATTGGATGATGAGTCGTTCAGCTAGTTTATTTGTCAAGAACAAAGTTGCCATCGGGATTACCCTTTTTACCGGATTACTCCGATGGCCGCTTTTGTTGAATCATGTTTATTTTTCTTTCAGAAGAATTTTCTGGTTGTTCAGCACGAACATCCGTGTACTTTGCGTAAAGTCTTTTCCGAAGGTCGATTGGTATTTTAAGTCGACATAAAATGCTTTGAAGCCCGATTGCGGGAGGTCAACTTCAACCGTAATTTCCGGTTTTTTCGCAGCATTCAAGGTCACAGAGTTCCATTTTTCATCCCTGAAATCCTGATCAGTTGAAGTTGAAGTCCAAACAAAAGCATCAATCAGTTTCTCCGGAGTTGTTTTTACCGTAATGATGGCTTTATTGCCATTTTGCCTGATGCTGTAATCGCAGACTGGATAAGGATTTTTGGCAGCAGTATTTCCGAGAAAAGCGCTCAGGGTACTAAAAGCTTTTTGCTTGTCGCCCAGGTCGTGCCCGGCATTTGGAGTGTAACAAATGTGATTGTTCCCCGGAATACTGTCGATGTAATTCTTAACGGCGTCGACCGGCCAGTATGGGTCGTTGGTTCCCATGAAAATCATTTTGGGCATAGTCAGGTTTTTGCGATACGAGTACGGATCGATCATTTTGGTGAGGTCGTTTCCACCCGGAGTGCCCAGCTGTTGGGCGATTCCAAGTTTTACGTAATCTTCGATTTCGATGCTGTAGTCGCCCCAAACCACTCGCTGGTAGTCGACGTTCACCGGCATGTTCAATACATCGATAACCATTGGTCCGATTGCAACCACGCGCTTATCGTTTGCTCCGGTCAGCCAGGTGGTCCATCCGCGTTTTGAGGCTCCCGAGATAACAAAGCCGGTTACCTTTTTCCTGATTTCTTTCCGGGCAAATTCCTGAACGATATCCATTCCGCGGATAGCACTTTTGGTCATCGGGAAGAGCAGTGGCCACGAAAAATCGTGATCGGCCAGGTAGTTGTGCAGGGTCTTCGAAATGAGAGCATCTTCAGTTAAATCATCATACAATGGCTGATTCGGAACTTGCCACAGGATTGAAGTGATGGTGTGATTGGTTTTGGCGATTCTTCCCAATTCAGCGGGCAAGTCGTCGGTAAATTTATGTGTATTGGGCGCACCATTTTTGTTGCTTCCGCCAGTAATAAAAAGCAAAGCTGTTTTGTACTTCAATTCATCGGGGACCATAATCATCAACTCGTGGCTCCATTTAATGGTTTGCCACGTTTGCGATACGAACTGGATTTGGTAAAAAGTTAGTCCGTCGCCTTTTAGCTGGTCCTTTACTTTCCAGGTAAACGATGCATCGCCGTTGTTTAAATAGGCCCGAAGGGCTGTTTCCGGAGTGATGTTTTTTTGCTGAGCAGAAACAGTCAGTGCCGACAAGCTGAGCAGCAAAAACAGCACAATTAAAAATCTCTTCATGGAATTTAAATGATTAAAAAAAACAGGCCTTGGAAGGCCTGTTTTTCAGTTGAAACAAAAAGATTGATTTAGTATGGTTTGTTTGTTCCTTGCAGAACCCACATTTTCGACCATGCGCTGTTGTTACTCTGGTCGGTTCCTTTGTATTGTGTTGCTTCCAAACGGCCGATTGCTGCATTGGCATTTTCGGTATTCTTGGCAATTTCGTTGTCGTAATGATAGTACCAACGCAACGGAAGAGCAGCCCGCACGGCCGATGGCCCGGTTGTCAACACAGGCAGTCCGGTTCTTCTCCAGTCGAACCACGACTCCTGGCAGGTTGTCCAGCTGGCAAACCATTTTTGTTCCATAATGCTGGTCAGCCCGGCGTAAGGAGCACGGGTAATGTAGTCGTTAAACGAACTTCCGACTCCCCATGCAACCAGCGATTGCTGAACACCGGCAGCATAATAAGTTTGAGGTGTTCCCGAAATCCAGCCTCTGAAAGCTGCTTCTGCCAGAATGAGGTTCACTTCAGCAGCCGACATTAAACGCATCAGTACCAACGGATCGCTTGTCTTTTTGTAGCGATCGTTCAGCTGCGAAGCGTGTGGGTTCTTGGTACCCTGTGCCGGATTAGCTAAATTCAGGTTGAAAATCTGAACTTTGGGATGCGAAATGGTGACGCCCACAAAGTCCTGGTCAAAATCAACTTTCATGGTGTTGTCGGTTTCAAACTTGGTAACAATGTCCTGCGAAACTTCGCGTTTACCACTTACAACACGGTCGATTCCTGTTCCCTGAACGAGAACCAGCGGAGTTTCAACTTTGTTTGCCCAAACTGCCAGTCGCGGATCGTTGTACTTTTGAAGTGCATCAACCAGTGTGATACCCATTTTTACTCTCATGTATGCTCCTGAAGGATCGATGTCGTAAACGGTGTTGAGCGGGTTCGAATTTTCTTTTGCACTTCCTACAAAACTGATATTGGCATCGTCGGATGCAACGGTGATTAAGGGGTATTTGGCCGGATCGCCGGTTATCTTTTTAATTCCCTGTTCGGCAGTTGTTGGTTCTTTTGCCTGCAATCTCATGTAGTAGCGCAAAGCCAGCGAATTCGCAAATTTTCTCCATTTTTCAGGATTGCCGCTGTACAACGGATCTTGTTTCGAAGCAATGTTGGTGTATGCTGAAGCGCTTTTCGACAAAAGCGTATTGGCAGTATCCAGATCAGCTAAAATTCCAAGGTAGATGTCTTTCTGCGGATCGAAAACTGGTTTAAAATAATTCGATCCCAACTCGGCTTTGAGTGCCTGAGAATAAGGCGCATCACCCCACAAATCGGTAATCAGTCCAAAAGTGTAGGCGCGCAACACACGTGCAACCCCTTCGTGAAACTCGAGCTTGTCTTTTTTTGCTTTCTTAAAGAATTCATCGTTATTCATCAGGATACCATAATATCCGCTCCAACTGTGCGAGAGATTATTCCAGTCGTAGTTGTTGTAACCACCTTGCCAACCAGTCTGCTGGGTGTGCTGCATAACTCCTGAGAAGGTTCCAAAGCCAATGCTGTAAACAGTCTGTCCGAGGCTGGTGACAGTTGTGGGCAATAAGAAGTTCAGGTCGGCTTTTGCCGGGTCGACCCCGTTTGGATTGATGTTTAGCTCATCGAGGTCTTTACACGATATAACGAAAGCAAATACGATCGTTAATGCGAGGATAAGGCTATTTTTAAATTTATACATGATCTTCAGTCTTTAAAGGTTAGAAAGTGAAACCTAATTTAAATCCTACCGGGATTACCCAAGGTTCGGCGTTATAACGTTCAACACCCTGTTTGAAACGTCCGCTGCTGTCTGATTGATATGCTCTTTCCGGATCGATTCCCATTCCGGCATTTTTCGCCCAAAGCATAATGTTGCGGCTGTAAACCGAGAAGTTCAGTGCTTCCATGCCCATTTTTTTTGCAATGCTTGTGGGGAAAGTATAGCTCAACGAAATTTCTCTCAGTTTAATGTAGTCGGCATCAAACAGGTTTGCTTCTCCAATGTCCCAGGGATAACTGGCTACATAGGGTCTGATTTCAGTGCCCGGATTTCCAAGGTTTTCCTTTTCGAGGATGAATTTGCCATTATCGTCATAGTGACCGTAAACACCGGGAGCAAATACACCGTCGTGGGTTCCGATTCCGGTGTAATAATCGGTATAGAATCCACCAAAGTCAGTGGTTGGACCACCAACCGGGCGAGGATTGTTTGTATAGATTAACTGGTCAGCATTGGCGACAACCCAATCGCGCAGGGCCTGGCTCGGTTCTCCGCCCATTCCGGTTGGAGGAACAACCAGTTCGTTAATCCATGTGTTGGAAATAACACTTTCGGTGAGATATCTCCAGGTTTGCGATACATATTGGCCGCCGGCTCTCCAGTCGAAAGTCATACTTAAACTGAAGTTTTTGTACGAAAGCGACGATTGAAGACCCATAATGAAATCGGGGTTGTAGTTCCCCACTTTGGAATACTCGTCGGATGATTGCCATTCAGCATCTTCTCCTTCGGGCAACAACGGGTAGTTGTAATAGGGCGAATTTTCGTCGGTTACGCGCAATATTTTGCGGGTGTACAGGTTACCAACCAATCCATCCTGACCTTTCGACGCATCCTTAACGTAGGCAATGTTCTTCACACGGGCTTCGTCCCAGAACTGAACAAAGTCGACACCGTCGGCTAATTCGAGCAGATAAGTTTTGTTCTTGGTGAAATTCACACTTAAATCCCAGGTCCAGTCCTGAGTTTTGATTGGAGTGTAACCCAACATCAATTCCCAACCCATGCTTTGCAACAAGCCTGCATTAACCATGATACTTCCAAACCCGGTTGATCCGGCCAGCGGAACACCAAGAATCTGGTTGCGGTTGTCTTCTTTATAATAAGTACCTTCAAATCTGAGCTTATTATTAAAGGCTTTTACATCAAGTCCAATTTCATACGACGTTGCTTTTTCAGGGAGCAAATTCGGGTTAAGCAAACTTCCCGGTTTTCCTAAACGAATGGCATCGCCCCATTGGCCTGCATCGTAATAGGTTGCATTCAGACTGTAGGGCGATGTATCGTTACCTACCTGGGCATAACCACCCCTAACTTTTAATAAATTGATTTTGCTGCCCAAATCCACCATATTGTTGAGCATTAAGCTTAAAGATGCCGATGGATAGAAGTACGAACGATTTTCTGACGGAAGTGTACTCGACCAGTCGTTTCTGGCGGTAAGATCGAGATAAATCATGTCTTTCCAGCCCAGATTAGCCATTGCATAAACACTGTTGATTCCTCGTTGGCTTCTGGAATTGGAGTAGTTCAATGATGTGTTCTTAATGTTCTGCACCGTGTAGAGATAGGGGAGATTCAAACCTGAACCCGACTTCGACGAATTGCTGATGTTTGAACCTCTCGAATACAGAATGTTTCCGCCCACAGAAGCCGTCAGCGAAAAATCCTGCCAGTTATCTTTATAGGTAGCCAATGCATCGATGTTTCTTTCCAGACCTTCGCTGGTAAGAATACCATAGGCACCGTTGTTGGGTTCTTTCGAGTAACCCGGATCGATTTTCGTTTCACGAACTTCGTCTGTTTTGTTCAGGGCATAACGTCCCATAACGCTTAACTTCGAGGTGATCTCCCAGGTTGCGGCAACGTTACCGATTAAGCGGTTTCGGCTGAAACTGTTTTGAATTCCGTATGCCAGGAAGTAGGGGTTTTCGTATCCTGTGCCAATTGTTAGTATTTCGTTACCTCCCAGTTTGTAATTTCTGAGTTTTTGAATGTCGACCATCGGAGGTGTGGAGGCAGCCCACTGCAGAGGGTTGGTGCCACGTTCCTGTGTCGAAGGACGGTTGTTGGCCCAGTTATGGGTATAATTAATGTCAGTAGTTACCGTTAAATTCTTTCGAACTTTCGACGATGCCGACAAGGTGATCCCGTTTCGATTTAGATCGGAATTAGGAACCAAACCGCTGTTGGTCATGTTCGAGAAACCCAGACGGTAGTTCACTTTATCGGTTGTACTCGAAATTGAAACACCATTGGTGGTAGTAAATGCATTCTGATTGATGAAATTTTTAAAATTATCCGGATAGGATACCAATTCTGTTGGAATGGCTGCGCCGTTAGCGTCAACCGGGGCAAATGGTTGTATCTGCCAGTATCCTTTGTTTAGTTCGGGGCCGCCGCCTGCTGCTTCAGCCGGGCTGAACGGTGGTAAAATACCGCCATCGATGTCGGCAGGAGTATAACTTCTGGCACCAAATGCAAACCTGCTTTGAACGTCGAGGTATTGGCTCGGAATATCGAAAACGGTGTTCGAAACCACTTCCACTTTCATCCCCTGTTTGTCTTTTGCTTTTTTGGTTGTGATTAACACAACTCCGTTACCCGCGCGGGTTCCGTAAAGAGCAGCCGCACTTGGGCCTTTCAGGATTGATACGCTTTCGATGCTTTCAGGATCAAGATCAGAAATGGCATTTCCGAAATCGACACGGTTGTCGGAGCCGAATCCGCCAACGTTATTAACAGTGCTGGCCATTGGAACTCCGTCGACAACGAAAAGTGGTTGGTTATCAGTACTCATCGAGGTTGCCCCACGAATAATCATACTTACTGTCGATCCGGCACCACCGGTAGAGTTGATGGTTACCCCCGAGACTTTACCAGCCATCGAGTTCAACACGTTTTCCTGAACGACACGCGATAGGTCTTTGCCGTCAACTTTTCCGACAGAATATCCCAGTGATTTTTCTTCACGTTTGATACCGAGAGCTGTAACGACCACTTCTTCGATGGCTTCGGTAGTTTCCTGAAGAACGACGTTTATAACCGTTTTACCTTTTACCTGAATTTCCTGAGGAGTATAACCGATAAACGAAAAGACGAGAGTTGCGTCGGTAGGCACTGAAAGAGAATATTTACCATCACTGGTAGTTACGGTTCCTAAACTGGTTCCTTTTACTGCAATGCTAACTCCGGGGAGAGCCTGATTGGTGTTAGATGAAGTTACTGTCCCCGATACCGTTATTTTTTGCTGACTGGTTGGACTGTTTGCTGCGGGCAAACTTTTGGCTGTTAACAGAACAGCCACCGTGATCATCACTGAGAAAAGAATTCCTTTGATCTTTTCAAATGAGATTGGGTATTTCATGTTATTGATTTTATCTGATTATTTAACAACTTCGAAGCTTAAGATCAGGGCATGTGTATTTGCCGGGAAATATTGCTGTGCAGCAGCCATAAACATGATCAGCTGCATGGAGGTATCATTGATTTTATTCAGAATGATCTTCCGCTGTACATCGCGAAATCCGATAAATTCAGTACCTGTAAAATCGAGGGTACTTACATCTTTAAACGTTAGCTTTCCTCCGGCACCATAGACTGATGCAATGGTAAGGTCTTCTTTAGCGACGTAGGTGAATTTGGCCCCGGCCTGAGGCGTGTACTTGGCAATACACATTCCGTAATCTTTGCCATTCATATTGGTAACATCTTTTCCACCATTCAATACAATTTGGTTTAGCAGTGCAGAAAAGGAAAGACCATTATTATTGGCATTGCTATGAACATAGCTACCATCATTAAAAAAGGTAAATTCATCCTTATAAGCTTCGGGCATACCCAATTGTCCGAATACTCCGTTGGGCAATGGTTTTGGGGTACCTTTTGCCGTAGTAAGAGCGGCGTCGCAGTTCGCCAGATAATCGGTATTGGTGGTATGGTTAGTGGTAAGTTTCCATTTTTTTCCCTTGTAGCCCGGGACCGTATGATCGCCTGTAAGTAAAGCATAGGGAGTTAATGCGATAGCAAGCGAAATTTCTTTTGTTACCGCATTGCCATTGTCGTCGGATGCCGTAAGTTTTGCTTTGTAATACCCTCCAGCTTCGTAAACATGCACCGGATTTTTTTCATTACTGGTTTTCCCATCTCCAAAGTCCCACGTCCATTTTGTGGCGCTGTGGGTCAGCGAGGTGAAAGCCACCTGTTTGTCTTTCACGCTTTTAAAAATTTCGGCAGAAAGCGGAAAAACAGGCTTTTCTGTTTCTTTGGAGCACGCAGAAACCAGAAAAGCCATCAAAACGAATAACAGGATTCGCTGATGAACTGATGTTTTTTTCATGATTTTTAATTTTGGTTAGACTTAGACTATATACTTTTTCGTTAGATGGATATTGGCTGATTAGAGAAGTTTCATGTTGTGTTATGTTATTTTGTTTGACTTCATATACTGATACTCGTATTTTATAAACAAAATTTTCATTCGCCTCAAAAAGATTCGCTCGCGACAGATTATTTACTCACCCTACTAATTTAGTAAAACAAAATCGGATGAATTGTTCTTTTTTTGTTTAAATATGATTAAATTTTAACTTGAACTAATTCAATTAATCGGTTTAGCTTTTTCAAAATAGTTAAAATAGCATCGAAAAATGCAACGATATTTCAACTACAAAAGAGGATTATTCGCTAATCTTGTCAGGCATGGATGTTCCAGACGGCACGCGAAACACTTAAACGATAATTTGCCTTTTCTGGTTTTATCCAAAGTCAAAATATTCCGACACATTCTTTTTTTCTATGAATTTTAAAAGACGACATTCGCGGATTCGCAAAATTTTAAATGTTGCTTTGATCGTTTTTTCGGTCAGTTGTCTTCTTTATTATATCGGATTCGAGTTTCCTTTTCGAGGCACTCCCTTCAATGCTCAACGCCACGGAAATCCTCCATTAACCCCACCGTGGGCGCTCGAATGCTGGCTTTGGGAAGACGATTCGAATACGGCAGGCAGAGTCGACACCCTTTTAAAAGGTTATGCAGAGCAAGACATTCCTGTACGCACCATTTTAATTGACAGCCCCTGGAGCCTGCGCTACAACGATTTTGAAGTGGATACGGTTCGTTACCCCAACCCCCAAGAATGGTTCGCAAACTTGCAGGATTCGGGCTATCGGGTTGTACTCTGGATGACAACAATGGTTGATTCAAAAAGTAAGGACACTCGCATAAGTGAGTCGGAAGATTGGTTTAACGAGGCAGCATCGAAAGGATACATTGCCGGAAAGGGCGACCAAATCAAATGGTGGAAAGGAAAAGGTGGTTTTATCGATTATACCAATCCGGAGGCGATGAAATGGTGGCGCGGTATGCAGCAACAGGTTTTCGACTGGGGCATTGACGGATGGAAGCTGGACGGCACCGGCACTCTTTTTTATACCTTGATGGGCCCTGTTCCGCTGTTTTACAAAAGCACTTCAGAAGGAATAATGACCACCCGAACTTATATGGATCATTATTATCGCGACGAATACCGGCATGGATTAACCCAAAATCCGGAGTTCGTGACCTTGTCGCGTGCAATCGACAACTGGTACCATCCCGAAGGATTTGCACCGATCGATGCATCGCCGGTAAACTGGGTCGGCGACCAAAAACATACCTGGGAATCGACTGGCGAACAAACTGAAGAGGACAAGCAAAACAGTGATATTGCAATGGATGGCATCGACGGTATTGAAATGGCCATTCAGAATATTCTGGAAAGTGCCCAATTAGGTTACAATATAGTTGGTTCCGATGTTGCCGGTTTTTCCGGAAGTACAATACCACCGAGGCTTTACATTCGATGGGCGCAGTTTTCAACTTTTTGCGGATTGTTCCTGAATGGCGGTCACGGCGAACGGGCGCTGTGGAAACGTACTCCGGAAGAACTTGAAATTATCCGGAAATTTTCGTGGTTGCACACCGAAATGATTCCATACATGTATTCGTATGTGGTAACGGCACACAACGGCGGGCGCGTTCTCCAGAAACCAGTGAAAGGGAAATATCACTATCTGTTCGGCGACGAATTTTTAGTTGCACCAATTTACAAAGATCAGTTATCGAACAAAATCAAACTTCCGGAGGGAAACTGGAGGTATTTTTTCAACGATAAGAACGTATTAAAAGGTCCGGCAACCTTTGATCAGGA
>CAYRBM010000021.1:42376-44448 GCA_964422425.1 uncultured Odoribacter sp. | reverse complement strand
CCCAGTCGCAGCAAGCTTCGCCGTTTTCAACTTTGGCCGATACCGCCTGGAAAATCTCTTTTACAGCAGGCCATGCAGCAGGTGATCCGCCAGGCATGATCGATGGGCCTAACAGCGCGCCTTCTTCACCACCCGAAACACCGGTTCCTATGTAGAGCAAGCCTTTGCTTTCCACATATTTGGTGCGGCGAATGGTGTCGGGGAAATGCGAGTTTCCTCCATCAATAATGATATCGCCTTCTTCAAGATGAGGAATGATCAAATCGATGAAATCGTCCACCGGTTTACCGGCTTTCACGAGCATCATCACTTTGCGGGGACGTTCCAACGATGCGCATAATTCAGCAATCGAATGCGCCCCAATGAATTTTTTACCGGCGCCGCGGCCCGCCATAAATTCGTCAACACGCTCAACGGTGCGGTTGAACACAGCTACGGTGTAGCCTTTACTTTCCATGTTTAACACCAGGTTTTCGCCCATCACGGCCAACCCGATCAATCCAATGTCAGCTAGTTTTTTCATGCTTTTTTATTGATTTTAGAATGTTTATTTATTTTGTTATTTGATGTCATTTTTAGTCATTTATTATTTTTCAATCAATGACGCGAAGAGAATGACAATCAATGACTATCCAATTTTAAATCCAATTTTTCTCAATACCTCCAAAGTTTCTTCCCCGATATTCTTCGGAACAATTGTAAACGCCGGAAACTCTATTCTTGTTGGATAATCGCCGCGCAATTGTTCGAATTTCGACGGATCTTTCCTGAAGGCTGAATCATCATTTCGTATATCGTAGGTATGCAGAATCGCATTCGAAATGATTTGCTGTTCGCTCAATCCGTTGCCATCCAGCTCAAATACCGGTTGCTCTGGAAGTTCTACTCCTGAAGGATGCCAGTTTTCCAGTCCGAGATTGAAATATTGGCTGATAGCATGAACACTCATTTCCGTTCCGGTTGCTTTGCCGTCTTTCGAGTAACCGGCAATGTGTGGCGTCGCAATTTCGGTCATGGCCAATAATTCCAGATCCAGATCGGGCTCATTTTCCCAGCAATCGCAAACGAAGGCAGAAATTTGTCCACTTTTTAATGCAGCTTTCACGGCGATTGTATCTACAACTTCCCCACGGCAGGAGTTAATTACAATCGGCTTCTTTTTCAGGCCCGAAAAGAATTCTGCATTTCCCAAATGGAAAGTCGCATCTTCGCCTTTCATATTCAGCGGAACATGCAGCGTGATGATATTGGCTTCGGCCATTACTTTTTTCAGGCTGACAAATTCTGCTGAACCTTCAGAACGTTCGCGTGGCGGGTCGTTTTTCAACACTTTCATGCCAAATAGTTCACTGATTCGGGCCACTTTGCTGCCCACGTTTCCAACTCCAACCACGCCGATTGTCAGGTCTTTCAGTTGCAGGTTCCGGGTTTCGGCCAAAACCATCAGCGTTGAGGCGATGTATTGTTCCACAGATTTGCTGTTGCAACCTGGGGCATTGGTCCACTTGATTCCGGCGGCATCGCAGTAATCGGTGTCGATGTGGTCGTAACCAATGGTTGCCGTGGCAATGAATTTCACAGATGAACCAGCCAGCAACTTCTCGTTGCAGATGGTTCGGGTGCGGGTGACAACCGCATCGGCATCTTTAACTACTTCCGGCGTTGTCTTCGATCCGGCCAGATAAACTACCTCAGCAACTTCTTCGAAAGCGCCTTGGATGTAGGGGATTTTATCGTCAATTATTATTCTCATAGTTCCAAGTTCCAGATTTCAAGTTCCAAGTTTATCCTTTGAATTTGGTAATTGAATATTCAATATTGATTATTGGTTATTATAATACGTTTTCACAATCTCTTCGAGTACCCAACTAGTTCGGACAGCAGTTTTTCCGGTACTCGGACTTTCACCAACACCCCGTAATTCATCAACCACCTGTTGAATCAGATGAAATTGTATGTTTTCAGGATTCTGAACTGGAAATTTCATGCTTCCCTCGGCGGTAATCAACTCCATATCCTGATGCGTAAAGCAGGGCAGAATAATTTTGCCAAGCGTCCCCGTAATTTCGATC